>JBDRDQ010000421.1:0-8294 GCA_043820695.1 Gemmatimonadota bacterium
GAACGCCATCAACATTCGTGACGGTGACGAGCTCATCGACGTGCGTGTGACCACGGGTGAGGCAGACGTGATTCTCGGGACCCGGGACGGGATGGCCATCCGGTTCGGTGAGAAGGACGCCCGCCCCATCGGTCGGGCCACCTCAGGGGTACGTGGAATCAACCTCTCGAAGGGAGATGTTGTCGTGGGGATGGTGACCATCCTTCGGCCCGATACCACCCTTTTGGTAGTGACGGAAAGTGGGATGGGCAAACGCACGCTGGTCGACGCCTATCGGTTCCAGCAGCGAGGGGGGAAGGGAGTCATCAACATGAAGACAGCCTCGAAGGCTGGCCGTGTGGTGGCCATCAAGTCCGTCATGGAAGAGGATGAACTCATGTTCATCACCCGAAACGGCGTGGTGAACCGGCAGCGGGTATCTGAGATCAGGACCATTGGCCGCGCGACCCAAGGTGTTCGGCTGGTGAGTCTGGACGAAAAGGACCGGGTCATGGATGTGGCTCGGGTCATCGCCGACGACGCCGACGAGGCTCAGGAGATGGAGGGGGGCCTCCAGGCCACTGGCGCCAACGACGAACCCCAGGAGGATTGAGTGGGGGATGTTCTGGCGAAGACGGACGGCTTGGTTACCCTGGCGGAGGTCGACGCGGCGGCGAAGCGCATCGCAAGGGTCGCGCTCCGTACCCCTCTTCTTCCCTTTCCCGAGCTGTCTGAGGAGCTGGGAGGGGAGATTCGCTTAAAATGCGAGTCCCTTCAACGGGGCGGGTCCTTCAAAATCCGTGGGGCACTGAACTTCGTCTCCCGGCTTTCCGACGATGAGTTGAATCGGGGGGTCATCACCTACTCCTCCGGAAACCACGGTCAAGCGCTGGCCCTGGCGGCTCGGCTGAAGGGAGTCCGTGCGGTCGTGGTCATGCCCACCACGGCGCCGGTGGTGAAGGTCGAGGGGGCCAAACGCCTTGGGGCGGAGGTCGTTTTCGACGGCACCACCTCTCTCCATCGGAAAATCCGGGCAGAAGCCATCGCAAAGACCGAAGGCTTGGTTGTGGGTCCTCCCTTTGATCACCCTTTCATCATTGCCGGCCAGGGCACGGTGGGGCGGGAGATCGCCGAGGATTGGCCGCAGGTGGAGGTAGTCCTCGTTCCCATCGGGGGAGGGGGGTTGGCCTCAGGGATTGCGGTGGCGCTGAAGACCCTTCTCCCCACTGCGCAGGTAGTGGGTGTGGAACCGAAGGGAGCTGCTTCCATGCGTGCGGCCCTGGACTCGGGGGGGCCGGTGACGTTGGATAGGATTGACACCATCGCAGACGGAATAGCCTCGGTAAGGGCCGGGGACCTGACCTTCCTCCACGGCCTTGCACTTTTCGACGATGTGGTTCTTGTGGAGGACGAAGCCATCCGGCAGGCCGCTGCCCTCCTCCTGTCCCGCCGGAAGCTGGTGGTGGAGTTCTCGGGTGCCGCTGGGCTGGGGGCGCTGCTTTCCGGGGCGATTGACACGCAGGGTCGAAATGTCGCGGTGGTCTTGAGTGGCGGGAACATGGACCCTTCCGAAATGGAGAGCCTGGCGGGAATCCCCTCATGACGATTACCGCCGTTCCTGGAGTTCGGGTGGGGCACGCCGAGGTCCCGGGGAAGAAGAGTGGGTGCACCGTCATCCTCGGTCCGTTTCGTGGGGCTGTCGAGGTTCGGGGGATGGCCACAGGTACCCGGGAACTGGGCGTTCTGTCTCCGTACCACCTGGTGGACCGAGTGAATGCTGTGCTCCTCACCGGTGGTTCGGCCTTCGGCTTGGCGGCGGCCGATGGAGTCATGGAGTGGCTCGCCGAGCGTGGGGAAGGCTTCGATACCGGTGTCGCCCCTGTTCCCCTGGTACCCGCCGGCGTGATCTTCGACCTGAGTCCCGGTGTGCCGAGGCCAGGCCGGGACGAGGGGTGGAGGGCATCGGATACAGCCACATCCGCTCCGGTGCTGGAAGGACAGGTAGGTGCTGGGGCCGGCGCCACGGTTGGGAAGCTCTTGGGGGCGGGGAAGGCGTCAGCTGGAGGGATCGGGACCACGTCCGCGGGTTGGGGGGATGGTACCATCGGTGTGTTGATGGTTGTGAACGCCTTGGGAGACGTGTTGGCGGATGATGGTGCTGTTCTGGCCGGGATAAAGGGACCTGCCGGAACTTTTCAACGATCTGATGCCCTCCTTCTGGAGGGAGGAGATTTTCACCCTGGCAAGCCGGGAATGAACACAACGCTGGCGGTGGTGGCCACGGACGTCCCCCTTTCCCGGGTGGATCTGGGCAGGTTGGCCAAAATGGTGTCGTCTGCCTTCCCCAGAGCCATATCTCCTGTACATACGCCCTTTGATGGGGACCTTGTTTTTGCACTCTCGACGGCGGTTGCTGAGATGCCTTTTCCCCCGAAGGACCTCCTTGCCCTGGGTGTCGTGGCCCGGGATCTGACGGAAACGGCCATCCGGCGTGCCGTGACGGTGAGTGCCGGGATGGACGGGATGGACGGGATCTCCCCGGGAATTGAACGATGAAGCGTCTCCTCCTATTCGATATCGACGGTACCTTGGTGAGGGGAGGGCCCGCGAAAAAGGCCTTCGAATTGGCCATGGAGGAGGTCTTCGGCACAGCCGGCCCCATCGACGGCCACGATTTCTCAGGGAAAACGGATCCCCAGATTGCCCGGGAGCTTCTCCGTGCCGCAGGGTTTGCAGACGAGCAGATTAATGTGGGATTGGAGCCCCTCTGGCGGGAGTATCTGGAGGAGTTGGAGCCGATGCTGGCCGAGATGCCCATGACTCTCCTCCCCGGGGTCCGGCCCTTGTTGGAGCACCTGAGTGGGATGGATGATGTGGCCATGGGACTCCTTACGGGCAACATCGTGGAAGGGGCGCGGATGAAGCTCGACTCCGTGGGGCTCATGGACTTCTTTCCAGTTGGAGGATTCGGGTCGGACAGCGAGGTGCGGGAAGATCTTCCCGCCGTGGCCATTCGACGGGCCTCCAGGGTTTGGGGAACCGAGTTCCCGGCCCTATCTGTGGTGGTGGTGGGAGATACGCCCAGGGACGTGGCATGTGGGAAATACGGTGGAACAAGGACTGTGGCCGTGGCCACTGGGCGCTACGACGCAGGGAGGCTGGCTGCCATCGGTCCGGATCGGGTCCTAGAAGACCTTGGCGACCTGGCCATGTCCGTAGAGGCCTTGCTTGAATGACGGAGAATTTGAGAGGACGGGGTGGGGGAATTCCGAAGCCATCAGGGCGGATGGGGCGCCCTGGAAATAGGTCTGGAACCAATCCGGACCGGCTGGGGGTACGATGACCCCTGTCAGAGACCGAGAAAACCGGGGAAGACGACATGAGTAATGGAAAGTCCGGGGGGAACCTCAAAGGCTTCTACATCCTTTTCGCCATCGTTGCGGTGATCGGGATTGGAGCCGTTACATACAGCGTGGGATTCAGGGCTCTGGGTACCGCAGCCATGGAGCCTGTGGATCTGGCGGGGGTGGGGGAGGACATGCGGCTCCTGACCGAGATGGCCGTCCCCATGACCCAAGGTGAGGAAAGTGCCCCGGTCACCATCGTCGTGTTCGGTGACTACTTCTGTAATCACTGTGCCGCGTTCTCCCTACGAGAGCGCCCCCGGGTAGTGTCCGAGCTCGTCGAGACCGGGAAAGCCAGACTGGTTTTCTATGACTTTGTCCTGGATCCCCGGCCCCAGGCCGGCACCTTCCTGGCTGCCCGGGCTGCCCGGTGCGCTGGAGACCAGGGCCGCTTTTGGGAATACCATGAACGCCTGTACCGGAGTCAGCTCACCTGGGGTGGGGAGAGTGACAAGTTGGGGGCCTTCCTGGAGTACGGTGAGGCCCTGGGGCTTGATCGGGATGAGTTCCGAGGCTGTCTCAACAGCGATCGGCATGCCGAGGAGGTGTCGGCAAATATCCAGTTGGCCCACGCCTTGGGGCTGGACGGGACTCCAGCCATCCTGGTTGGGACGGAAGGGGGGATGAGTCGCCGCCTACCGACCTATTCCTTCGAGATCATCCAGGAAGCCGTGGAGGCGATTCTGGGAGGGTCTGGCCTGAACTGATAGAGGCGCGAGAGTGAGCGACCCACAATCGGATGGAAGGGTGGAAATCCCGGTGTCTGACCCTCCTCCTTTCCTCCCTCCATGGAACCGGATGGTTCTGGCCATGCTGGCCCTTCTGGGCTTCCTGGTCTCCCTCTATATGCTAGCCTATGCCATGGGGTTCACCGGCCCCGTGATCTGCGGTATCGGGAATTGCGAAGCGGTGCAGAGCAGCCCCTACGCCAGGATCGGCCCCGTTCCCGTGGCTGCCCTTGGGGTTCTCGGATATTTGGGCCTCCTGATCCTGAGCTTCCTGGGACTACAGGCCTCCTCCCAGGACTCCCGCCGGTTGCCGTTGGGGCTGCTTGGGGCCGGGGTTGTGGGCCTGGCCTTCAGCGCCTATTTGACCTACCTGGAGGCTTTCGTGATCCACGCATGGTGTCAGTGGTGCATATTGTCGGCCATCATCATGGCTCTGGCCTTCCTGGCGAGCCTTCCTGAACTGAGGGTGATCGGAGAATCCAGATGAGCGAGGATAAGGTGAGAATCCGTCTGCTTTTTGCGGACTCCGGGGCTTTCCACCATGAGGATATGAACGTTCCGGCATCCTCGGTTCAGGGCCATGATCGTCTCATCGACGGCCTCCAGGAAGATCAGGAGCTTCTGAGGGGGATCTACCTGGATATGGGACGTCTCTGTGGGGCCTGGCTCGTGGATGAGGAGGATTGACGGGCCCGCTCCAAGGTCCATTCCGCCACCACCGGTGGGGGCCACCGCCCGGCAGCGAACTCCTTTTTGATCCAATCCACTTCATCACGGGCCCTTTTCGCCTGCTCCCGGGACACCCATGCCTTGGCCTCGGCTTCCCGTAGCTGATCTGCGTCCAGAACCGAGAGTCGTCCTTCGGGGTCTATCCAAACATCCAGGAACAGGTCGGTGGTTTCCCACTCTCCGTCGGGCAGAATGACGGCCGGCGTAAGAATGTTCGCATAGATCCCGGTGAACACGCCGTTGGCGCGGTGGAAACGACCGATATCGTGCCACCGACCCGGGAAGGTGAACCAAACCGCGTCGGATCCGGCCTCGAGGGCGACCTCCCCAATGATCCGGATCGGGGGATCAAAGGGAACGGCTTCGGCCAGGGTTATCTTCACTTCCGGTGTATCGAGAAGGAGCCGTTGGGTGAAAATCTCCCGGCGGTCCGGGGGCCGCAGGTAGTGGATTCGAACCGAAGTGTGGGCCTGGATCACAGGCCCTCAGGGTAGATGGGCTCGACAAATACCTCGAGAATTCCGCCGCAGACCGATCCAGTCCATGACAGGGGATCGTCGGTGAGATCCACCCGAACCATTTGAGGTTCTCCTGTTTCGAGAGCTCTCTCCGCCGCCATGACGACTTCAGCCTCCCCGCATCCGCCCCCAACCGTCCCGATCAGCCCTCGAGCGGGATCGACCAGCATCTTCGCCCCATTCTTCCGGGGAGTGGAGCCCTTTGTCGCCACCACCGTTGCCATCGCGCAGGGCCGGTTTGCTTCCTGGCAATCAAGAATCCCCTGGTAGATGTCGATGTCCTCCCGGGTCATGGGGTGTCCTTTCCTCCAAGGGTATCCGTGGGGTCCTTTTCGCGGGCGAGGGAGAACCGCTCAAGAACCCTCTCGGCATCCCTTAAGGGGGAACCCGACCCCCCCCTCCATAGCTGTACAATTTCGGCGGCCACGCTGACGGCGATTTCGGCCGGTGTCTCTCCGCCGATATCCAAACCGATGGGGGCCCGGACCTGACTGAGGAGATCAGGGGAGAACCCCTCCTGAAGAAGGGCATTGAAGGTCGCCCGGACTCGGCGGCGGCTGCCGATCATGCCGATGTAGCCCGGAAGGGGCTCGTGCTGAAGGACCTTCCTCAGGCACTCGAAGTCGTATCGATGGCCTCGCGTGACGAGGAGCACATGGCTCCAGAGATGGAGTCTTCCGCCGGCGAACGGGTCCGAGAAATCCACTCGCCGGACCTCGTGGGCTTCCGGAAACCGTTCCCGGGTCGCGAACTCAGGTCGGTCGTCCAGGACTCGGACCCGCAGGCCCAGAAGGGCCCCCAATGTGCAGAGAGGTTGGGCCAGATGGCCTGCTCCAACGATGACCATTTCGGAGGGAGGGTGATGGAGCTCGAGGTAGACCTTCGCATGATCCCCATTCGCCAAGGGAAGCGTGTGAAGCCCTGGCAGGACCTTGGTGTTTCCGGTTAGCCCCTCCCTGGCCAGCTCCACGCCGGCTGCGTCGGCCACGGGATCCCGGAACGATCCCAACCGCTCGGCTCCACGCAGGAGCACCCGCCCCCCGACCCGGGCCTGGTCAGGGTGGGCAATAACCACCAGGACGGCAGCTTTTTCCCCAGCCTCCATCGCGGAGAGAAGGTGGGCCGCCGCCTGGGCCGGGGAGAGTGGGCCGGTTTCCATCATCCAAGGTGCCTCAGGGGAAGTACTTCCGGTATTCCTCCGGCGTGTCGAGGTCGGCAAGGATGCCGGGGTCGTTTACCGGCAACTGGAGCCGGTCATCAAGATAGCGTCGGACGACGGTTCGGGCTCCCTCCGGAAGGTGCTCCTCCAGGAGCTCGGGAAAGAGCGCCCGGCCGAAGAGGACCGGGTGCCCCCGCCACCCCTCAAATGCCGGGACCACAAGGGGAGCCCGGGTTTTGAGGAAACCCC
This sequence comes from Gemmatimonadota bacterium, assembly GCA_043820695.1. Taxonomy (GTDB): domain Bacteria; phylum Gemmatimonadota; class Gemmatimonadetes; order Longimicrobiales; family Gaopeijiaceae; genus JABDNZ01. The sequence goes on from JBDRDQ010000421.1 coordinate 6,767, forward strand.
GGATCAGGGCGCGGACCGTATCAGACGAGAAGAGAGGGTGGTCCACAGGAGCGAATAGAACCGCGGCGGCCAGTTCGGGCAGGGATCGGATTCCGGCTTGGAGGGAGGAAACGGGGCCTGTGGAAGGATCAGGATTGAGGATCGCCTCCCCACCGTACCTGTGGGCCTCCAAGGCAGCCGGATCGGCCATGTTACGAACCACGACGAAAAGCGGGCCTGCCCCACCCTCCCTGAGGGAGGATAGGATTCGGGCCAGGAAGCTCATTCCGCCAGCGTCCAAAAGGGCCTTCGGCGTTCCCATCCTGAAGGACCGGCCAGCGGCCGGAATAACGGCTGGAATGGACTCGATCATGGGAACCGAGTGTAGAAGGTCCCTCCGGTTCGAGCTAGCTCCAGAAGGAGGGGAGCAGGACCGAACCGGGGCCCATAGCGGTGGGCGAAATCCCGGAGTCGAGCCACGAGGGCAGGAAGCCCCAGGTGATCGACGTAGCGAAGTAGGCCACCCCTGAAGGGCGGAAATCCGGCTCCTATGATGAGGGCAAGGTCGATTTGCCCCGCCCTGGACACTCCACCCTCCTCCAATATCGAAGCTGCCTCCGTCACCATGACGAGGATCAACCGATCCCTGATTTCGGAGTCCGACTGCCGGCCGGGAGGGTTGCGAGACAGCCTGCCGGGAGGGTTGCGAGACTTCATGAGATCAAAAGGCCCACTCTCCATTCCAAAGCCCCGGGCGACGGCCTCGATCCGCCTTTTTCCGAAGCCCTCCCCCCGGAGGATCCGCGCCTCTTTCAGATATGGTTCCAAGATCCGGTGCACCATCCCCTCCTCTCTGCCGTCCGGAGGCCGGTTCATCCTCGGGTATCGAGGCAAGGCCAGGACCTCTTCGGAGATTCCTCTCCCCTTTCGGGCATCTTCCCGGAGGTGAAAGAGGTGAATGAGGTTTTTGGACGCTGGAGATGCGATGAGACCTCCGGCGGCGCGGGCCTCCATGGCGAGGGCCTCCGGAAGGGGGAGCTTCCAGGATGTCCCCAGGACGTCCAGGACCTTCTCCGGTCCTGGATAGTGTCCATGGGTCCGGGACATCACATTTCTTCTGGCGATCCCCAGTACGATACGTCGGCCGAAAGGACTTCGGTCAAGTAACGACGGTATTCGATGCGGTCGGGCCTCGGTGCTGAATGGTCCAGTCACCATTCCGCGCGCGTACTCCAGGGCAAGAGCCTTAAAACCCTGGGCGGGCAAGACTTCATCCAGCAGACCTACAGCCAGAGCCTCTCTGGCCGAATACCGTTTTCCCGAAAGGATCATCCTGGAGGCCTCCCGTAGTCCAATGAGGCGGGGGAGGCGTGTGGTGCCTCCCCAAGCGGGGAGGATGCCGAGAAGAACCTCAGGGAACCCCAAGCGGGTCTCCTCTGCGTCCGAAGCGATTCTCCGGGTGCAGGCCAGCGCCAACTCGATTCCACCCCCCAGGCAGACTCCGTGGATCGCGGCAAGGCTGAGAAGGGGCAAGTCCTCTAGACGCTGG
>JBDRDQ010000422.1:0-7760 GCA_043820695.1 Gemmatimonadota bacterium
TCGGGATCCGGAGGGGGCGTTCCTACTCCATCAGGATCAGGTCATCACCTTCGGCCAGGTGGAGACCCGCTCCGATGCGTTGGCAGCCGCCTTCAGTTCCTTGGGGATCGAGACCGGAGATAAGGTAGCTCTGATCCTTCCGCCGTGCCCGGAGTTCGTGGTTTCCCTTTTCGCGGCCGCCAAACTGGGTGCCGTCGTCGTGCCCCTGAACCCCCACCTCACAAAACCGGAGCTCCAGTACATGCTCCGGCACTCGGAAGCAGCTCTGGCCGTAACCGTGGAAGAGCACCGGGGCGATGACTTCCTCTCCTTCTTTGATGAGCTTCTCCCCCAACTCCCAGAGCTTCAGTATGTGGTCACGGTCGGGGAGGAGGACCTCTGGTACGATGATCAGATCTTCCAATTCGAGGATCTCTTGTCGTCGGGGGCGGGAAGGGATTTTCCCACCCTTGAGGTGGACCCCCTGAAGGACTCCTTCGCGATACTCTATACCGCCGGGACCATGGGGAAGCCGAAGGGAGTGGAGTTGACCCACGCCAATCTCCTGGAGGTGGCGGCCCGCACCGCCAAGGCACTGGCTCTGGGCCCCGAGGACCGGATCATTGGTGTGACGGGCTTTTTCCACGTGTTCGGCTTGGGGATGGGCATTGTGGGGTCGATCCTTTCCGGCTCGACCTTGATCCTCCAAAGTGGGTTCGGCGCGGCTGAGACGTTGGCCTTGATCCAACGACACCGGGCTACGGTCCATTATGGGGTTCCCACCCTCTTCTCTACGGGGCTGAGTGAACAGGAGGAGGCCTCACTGGACCTTTCCTCCCTCAGGGTGGCTCTGGCAGCCGGAGGGCCGGCGTCCGACGACCTCAGGAGGGCGGTGGAGAGGGGGATCTGTCCGGACTTCAGGGTGGCATACGCTATCACAGAGGGCGCCTCCGTCGTGTGCATGACCCACCCGGAGGATCCTCCGGAGAAGCGTCACCATACGGTGGGCCGCCCTTTGTCGGGGGTCGAACTCCGGGTCCTGGACAACGACGGGGCTCCCCTCCCGACGGAGAGCGTCGGTGAGATCGCCATCAGAGGCCCTGGCGTCATGCGGCGGTATTACCGACAACCGCAAGAGACGCGCAAGGTTCTTCGGGGAGACGGTTTCCTTCTCACCGGAGACCTGGGGGTCGTCGACGAAGAGGGCTATCTGCATTTGGTGGGGAGGCGCAAAGAGGTTATCATTCGGCATGGTTTCAGCGTGTACCCCCGGGAGGTGGAAGATCGACTTCAGGTCCACCCGGCGGTTCGTGAGGCGGCGGTGGTAGGGATCCCGGACGACGTGCTCGGTGAAGCCATTTGTGCCTGTGTCGTCCCTGTCGAAGGGGCGATCGTGACCGGTCCGGAAGTGATGGACTGGTGTCGAGTGACTCTGGCGGACTATAAGGTCCCGGACCTGGTCCGCTTCCTCGACGATTTCCCCAGAACGGGGAATGGAAAACCCCGGCGGGTCGAGCTTGCGCGGATGATCCGAGCAGAGCTCACCAGCCGGGAGGGCTGAAGCTCACCGAGGCCCCTCCGACCCTTCCCAGGTCCAGCGCGGACTTCGCGTCCGATGGCCTGGGGGTGGTGGAGAGGTCTCGCAGTGACCTGAGAAAGACATTTTAACTGCGAGAAGGTAGAACCATGAGTTCGCCCTATTCCCGAGCGCCCCACTTTGCTGGCGCTTCCGGGGCCCAATCCGAAGCACTGAACGCTGCCCTCCTCATCGACTTCGACAATGTCACGATGGGGATGAGGAGCGATCTCTCCAAAGAGCTTAACCACCTCCTCAACTCCGACATCATCAAAGGCAAGGTGACGGTCCAGCGGGCCTATGCGGACTGGCGCCGGTACCCACAATACATCGTGCCGTTGTCGGAGAATTCCGTGGATCTGATCTTCGCTCCTGCCTATGGGAGCTCCAAGAAGAACGCCACGGACATCCGAATGGCCATCGACGCCATCGAGTTGGTGTTCATCCGTCCGGAGATCGGCACTTTTATCCTTCTTACTGGCGACAGCGATTTCTCCAGTTTGGTTCTCAAGCTGAAAGAATACGGGAAATACGTCATTGGCGTGGGGATTCAGGAGTCCAGCTCCGACATTCTCGTGCAGAACTGCGACGAGTACTATTCCTACACCTCCCTGACCGGCCTAAGGAAGACCACGGATTCCGACGACAAACCGGTGGATCCATGGGTGCTGGTCGAACAGGCAGTAGCGCGGATGGCCTCCCGGGACGATGTGATGCGGTCGGACCGGCTCAAGCAGGTCATGATCGAGATCGACGCATCCTTTGACGAAGGGAATTTCGGCTTTTCCAAGTTCAGCCGCTTCCTATCGGAGGCTGGGAGCCGGGGGCTGGTTGAACTCAGGAAGCTCGAGAATGGCCAGTACGAGGTCCTCCCGTCCAAGAGCGGTCCGAGAGAGGGCGGAGGCCCGAGAAGGGATGAGGCTCGGAAGCCGACGGGTCGGAGTCGTGGGAAAGGGAAGGACAGGGAAGAACGGTCCGCCTCGGGAAGAACCAGAGCCAAGCCGAGCCAGGAACCCCGTCCCGAGGTTGAGAAGCCCGAAGCTCCAAAGGAGGAGCTCGGGAAGGTGGCGGCCGGGAGGGGAAGGACGGAAAAACCCGGTAAGGGTGCACGTCCGGACACCAGCAAGGGTGCACGTCCGGACACCGGCGAGGAAACACGTCCGGACACCGGCGAGGAAGCGCGTCCAAACGCCAGCAAGGAAGGACCTCCGGTGATGGATGGAGAAGATCCCTTGAAGGCGGCGTACAGGGTTCTCCGGGAGGCTCTGTCGGCGCTGGTGACTCGGGACGGAGTGAACCAGAGCGTCCGGGATTCGGATCTGAAACGGAAGATGCTCCAGTTGGAGCCCTCCTTCGATGAAGGGGAGTTGGGTTTCGGGAAATTCAGCCGGTTCCTTCGGCAGGCCCACGACCATGAAATTGTCGACCTGGAAAAGCGGGACGAAGGAACCTACCAGGTTTCCCAGCGGGGAGAGCCGCTGAAGAAGGGGGCCGGGCATCCCGAGGAGAAGGAGGCGGCCAAGGCCGAGCCTCGGCGTCAGCAGGCGGAGAGTGCTCCCATCGTTCCGGAGGAGAAAGCTCCCCGCGGTCCGACGGAAAAGGCTCCTGCCCAGCAGGTGGAAGAGACCCAGGGATCGCGAAGGGGGTTAGGGGTGCGGCGGGGAGGAGGCTGGGGACGGAAGGGTTCGGATGGTCCACCACCCCTTCTCGAGGGCCAGGTAGTGGGCGCGGCCACCGGCCCAGCGGCAGGGGCAGGGGCCCTTCCACCCCAGGAAAGCACAAGGGAGAAGGAGGTCCAGGAAGGGTCCCCCGCCATCCGGTCCCGCACGCCGAGGGGACGCAGGGGAAAACCCCAGGGTCGGGCTCAGGAAGAATTGCCCCTTACGACGTCGGTTTCCCCTGAGTCCCTAGACCTTGCCGCCCTGGGTCTACCCACCGAGGGTCCGGCACTGGTTCAGTATCTGACGAACTCCTATAAGGGTGTGGGTCAGAAGACCGCTGAGCGCTTGGTGGATGAGTTTGGGCCCGGGCTTTTCGAGGTGCTCCACCGGGAGCCGGAACGCCTTGGGTCGGTGATTATGGCCAACCGGGTGGACCAACTCCTGCAAGGGTGGAAGGCTGACCTGGGGCGGAGGCTGGGCCGAATGACCGGGGGAGGTCAGGGGCGCGAAACGGAAGCTAAGGAGAGTGTGGCCCCGCCTCGACGCCGAACCAGGAAGGGGACCAGGGGCCGGGGAGGTGCCGGTGGCGGTGGGGATCAGCCCCCCCAAGACCCTTTCTGATCCAGGGGCCCCTCTGAGTTTGACTAGCAAAATGGGAGTTGGGGGGGACTCCGAGCGCCAGTCCGATCTCACCTCGGAAAGCGTCACGCCCTGGGCGTGGCGCTTTCGGTATTCCGGGAGGGATCCGCGCCCTCTCCCTGAGAGCTTCTTTCTCCTGAAAACCGAAATCGTGGCACGGGAGCTTCTGGGGTGCTATCTACGCTCCACGGTGGGTGGGGTGGTGGCGGAGGGCGTGATTGTCGAAACGGAAGCGTATGTCGGGCCTCATGACCCTGCATCCCATGCGGCGGCACGGATCGGAAAGACCGAGCGGAACAAGACCATGTTCGGTCACCCGGGTCATGCCTACGTGTACAGGAGCTATGGGATCCATTGGTGCCTCAACGTGGTAACGGAAGAGGTCGGGTTCCCGGCTGCCGTGCTCATCCGGGCTCTGGATCCCATCGTGGGGGTCGAGGAAATGCGGGAGCGCAGAGGCGGTGCCGCTCCCCTCTGCGCCGGCCCGGGGCGGCTCACCCAGGCCCTGGGGGTGTCCGGTGAGTTGGACGGCCATCCCATGTGGGAAGAGCCGTTGACGCTCTCTTCCGCCTGTCGGATACCGGTGGCGGACGTGGGCGTTTCGGCTCGGATAGGAGTACGACGAGCCTCGGACTGGCGCCTTCGATTTTACGTACAGGGGCACCCGGAGGTCTCCGGGAGGCCCCGGTGAACCCTGGCTGAGCGTGAACACGGAGATTGAGATCGGATGACAGATCCCACCTGGGTTTCCCTTCTTCCACCCCTGTTGGCCATCACCCTCGCCATCGGGTCCAGGCAGGTCTACCTCTCTTTGGCGGGAGGGATCTGGTTGGGCTACGCCATTCTCGAGGGATGGAACCCCCTTGCCGGGCTGGCTCGGGCCATCGACGGTTCCGTGGCGGTGCTCTCCGATGCAGGAGACGCAAAAGTCATCCTCTTCACCCTGGTCATCGGCGCCCTGATCGCTACGGTGGAATCATCCGGGGGTGTTCGTGGGTTTGTGCGGTACCTCGAGTCCCGGCACTGGGTCGATTCCGCCCGCAAGGCCCAGTTTCTGGCATGGCTGATTGGGGTCGTCATCTTCATCGAGTCCAACATCACCGTGCTGGTGGCGGGCTCGGTGGCCAGGCCCCTTTTCGATCGGTTCAAGACCTCTCGGGAGAAATTGGCCTATCTCATCGACTCCACCTCGGCGCCCATCTGCATTCTCATCCCCCTGAATGCCTGGGGCGCCTACAACCTGGGTATCCTCTCTTCCTTGGGCGTGGAAAACCCACTCCGTCTCTTCCTGGGGTCCATCGTCTTCAACTTCTACGCCATGGCCGCCGTCCTCCTGGCCTTGGCCACGATCATCTGGGACCTGGACTTCGGGCCCATGAAAAGGGCAGAGGAACGGACCCGGGCCGGCCAGCTTTTCTGGCCTGAAGCGCAGCCCATGATCGACGAGTCCATCCTTTCACCCACTCCCAACGAGAAAATTCCACCGCGTGCCTTGAACATGGTGATCCCCATCCTGGTCATGGTCCTCATGATGCCGGTGTCCCTCTTCCTGACGGGGCATGGGAACCTCATGGAGGGGTCGGGCTCCACCAGCGTCCTTTGGGCGGTTCTATCGGGACTGGCGGTGGCATGGATCCTCCTGTTGGCGCAGCGTGGGGCTTCGGTGGACGACCTGACCCGCACCGGCCTGAAAGGGGCGGGAGGTTTGGTGCCCTTGGCCCTGATCCTCCTTCTCGCCCTGGCTCTGGGGGATGTTGCGGTCGAGCTGGGGACGGGCGAGTACGTAGCTCGAATCACCCAGGGTGTCCTTCCCCCCGTTGCTTTCCTGCCCCTGGTATTCCTGGTCTCGGCGGGAATCGCCTTTTCCATCGGGTCCTCCTGGGGAACCTTCGCCATCATGCTCCCCATCGCCGTGCCGGCAGCTGAGGTCATGGGCCTCCCCCTGGCCCCCTTCGTGGCTGCGGCCCTGTCAGGAGGGATCTTCGGGGACCACTCCTCCCCGATCAGCGACACCACCATCATCTCCTCCATGGCAGCCGCCACGGACCATATCGATCATGTCAGAACCCAGCTCCCCTATGCTCTTCTGGCCGGTTTGGTCGCGGTAGCCGGGTACGCGATCCTGGGGGCAACCCTCTGATCTTCCACGAGTTGACGAGAAACGAGTTGAAGGAGAACGAGGCCTGTCCTAGATTGCGGCCTGTTCTTTTTGTCGACCCTGCCTGCGATGGAGCAGAGCCTTGAAAATCGTCGTATGCATCAAACGCACGCCGGACACAGAGACGAGGATCCGACTGGGTGAGGATGGTGTGTCCATCGACCCCAACGGAGTGAAGTTCATCATCAGCCCCTATGACGAGTTCGCCATCGAAGCCGGCCTCCGGATCAAGGAAGCCGCAGCGGATGGGGAAGTCATCCTTCTGTCCATGGGAGGGGACGGTACTCAAGAGACACTCCGACAGGGTCTGGCCATGGGGGCGGATCAGGCGATTCATCTGAGAGGAGACGCCGGCTTGGACGGCCTCGCCACCGCAAAAGCCCTCGCCGCTGAGCTGAAGGGAATGGATGCGTCGCTGATTCTCTTCGGCATGAAGGGGGCGGACATGGACCAGCAGCAGGTTGGGCCCATGACCGCGACCCTTCTGGGGCTGCCGTGCGTCACTGCGGCGTCGGGTTTCGAAAAGGTCGGGGATACGCTCACATGCCGCCGGGAGGTGGAGGGTGGGGCTGAGATTCTGGAGATGGATCTTCCGGCGGTGGTCAGCCTGACCAAAGGAAAATTCGAGCCTCGTTACGCTTCGCTGAAGGGCATCATGGCCGCCAAGCGAAAACCCCTGGAGGAGAAAGAGGCCCAGGGGGGAGAGTCTCGTTTGATCGTGCGGAAGTTGTCCTATCCGCCGGCGCGGCCTGCTGGGAGGGTGGTGGGGGAGGGCCCCGCCGCCGCCCCGGAGCTGGTTCGGCTGTTGCGGGAAGAAGCCAAGGCCCTTTAAGGGTGCGGTAAGCTCGTCGATTGGGTCTCTGGCTCGGCGCCAGGGATCCTTGACCTGAACAGAATACGATCAAGGGAGATGGACATGGGCGACGTCCTCGCCATTGTTGAGCAGAGAGAAGGAAAGGTCCGGGGAGTATCCTACGAAGTCGTGTCGGTGGCTGCCCGCATCGCCCAGGGGCTGGGAGGTAAAGCTCACGCGATCCTCCTGGGCGGGCCCGGAGCGTCGGACGGGGCTCCTGAGTTGGGACGGTTTGGGGCTGAGAAGACCTTGGTGGCCGAGGCTGATGCGTTGACAGGCTATCATCCGCAGGGCTACGCCCAGGTGGTTGTCGATGCGGTGAAAAAGGGTGGGTACGGGGCCGTGGTGTTCGGCTCTACCGCCCAGGGAAAGGACCTGGCCCCCCGGGTCGCCGCCCTCCTGGATGTGCCGCTGGCCTCGGATGTCACGGATATCCAGGTGGAGGACGGAGGCATTGTGGCGGTTCGCCCGGTCTTCTCCGGAAAGGCTTTCGCAACCCTGACCTTCTCCGCCTCTCCAGCCATACTGAGCGTTCGACCCAACACTTTCCAAGCTCAGGAGAGCCCAGCCGCCGGGGCCGTGGAGGCATTCAGCGCTGATGGTCTGGACCCGAGCGCCTGGAAGGTGCGGGTGCGGGAATTCCAACCTTCCGGGGGAGGAACCAAGGATGTCGCGGAAGCCTCCATCGTGGTCACGGGCGGCCGGGGGATGAAGGGCCCGGAGAACTGGGGCCTTTTGGAAGGCCTTCGGGACGCCCTTGGGGAGGACGCCGCTTTGGGTGCCTCACGAGCCGTCGTCGATGCGGGTTGGAGGCCCCACTCGGAGCAGGTGGGTCAGACGGGGAAGACGGTGGCCCCTAAACTTTATTTCGCATTCGGAATCTCCGGGGCCATT
>JBDRDQ010000423.1:0-4844 GCA_043820695.1 Gemmatimonadota bacterium
AGGTGGGAAAGAACACTTCGCGACTCTCTCCTGAAGAGTGATCCCCTTCGGCGAGGCCATCCCCTCCAAGAGAGCTTTATTTGAAACGGATTCCAGAAGGAGCACGAAGCTCTCCGGGTCTGGATCCTCCTCAGCCCAGAACTCGAACTGGGTGACGAAGTCGTTCAGACCCTCCCATGAGATCCTTGGATCCTCACCTTCGGTCCAACCCCAATCTGGATCCGGATCACTGGCAAACAGCCTTCCGGAAAACCAGACTTCAACCCCTTTTTCCCAGGCACTGAGGCTCCGGTTCGCAAAGGTCTCCTCCCATCTCTCAACGTCGGGCGTACCCGGGAGCAGAAGGTAGGCGACACCGGTGCCGGGGAAGGGGGCGAGGGTTTCAGGGTAGTTCCTTTGGAGCTGCCAGACGGCATCTTGATGCGTAGGAACCACCAGCAGGCGTGCGGCCTGGCTGGAGACCGCCCCGGAGAGACGAGCCAACGGCCTAGCCTGGGCCCTGTCTACCCTCGGTTCCAGCATAAGGGCTCCGTTCACCAGGAGAACGAGAGCGAGAAACACGCCCATCGAACCTCTCGAAAGGCTGTGACCCTTCGCTTCGGAATAGGCCAGACCCAGAGTGAGGGAGAAGACGGGCATCAGGGGCATATACCGCTCCAGGTCCCCCCCTTGCCAGGAAATAGCGAAGAGGGCCAACGGAGCGGCAGTGAAAAGGAGGAGTCCCAGCGCTCTCCTTCCTTCCGGCGCCCGCAGCAGTAACCACACGCACAAAAGGGCGATGGAGTAGAAGAGGATCATGGGCCCGAACTCGGGGGTGAGGACCTCCCAGAACGAGACAGGGGCGTAGGGATCCTGGAGGAGGAACCGTTTCACTGCGGCCCCCAAGTCCCCAAGATGAACGATGGACCGAGGCAGGCCGATGACAGCCCGTGGAATTCCACCGACCATATCGATTCCGTGGCTCGATGCCCCTGCCCAGGCCAACACATCGGAGAGACTCCGGAACCGTAGCTCAAAAGCCGCCCATCCCAACACACCCGCCCCGGTTAGGCCGGCTGCGAGGGTGGCCCAGAGGCTCTGACCCACCCCTCGCCGTGAGAGCCCTCTTAGGAAAACCACCGAAAGGAGGCTTCCCGGAAGGGCGAGGAGGAAGGGGCCCCAGAGAAAGGCGGCCAGGGATAGGGAAGCCCCCCCCAGCACTGCCAGGAGCGTCGACTTTCTACTGCCTTCGAACGCCTCTAGAAGGAGAAACAATCCCACGGCCAGAAAGGCCAGGGCCGGGATGTAGGAAGTCCCAACCTGGCTGAAGTTGATGAAGGACTTGCTGACCAGGAGGAATAAGATCCCAATGACCGCCCCCGGGATCAGACCGATGGCCGAGTAGAGCCAGGCTGAAACGGCAGCCACCGTGATGAAGCCAAAGATGACCGAGAGTAGCGTGAGGCTTCCGAGAGCCGCGTCGAATGTTGGGGGGACCGCCGATGTATGGTGAGAAAGGGCCGAGAGCCCGAAGCCCATGGGCCGCCAGAGCAGGTGGCCAAACTCAAAAAAATCGCAGCTGAACGTGTTGAAGTGCTCTGAGATGCTGGCGGCGTAATCAGGTGCATCGGCGATGAATACATGCGAGGTCACGGCCAACACCAGGCCTTGGACGAGGCAAGCCGCGAGAACGAAAGCCCACCGGGGGAAGGACCGCATGCTATCCGCCCCGTCGGGGGCTCCGGAGCCGTGGCCGGGTCGGCTCATGAGAGAGGCCCTCCCCGCAGGAGGGTTTTCCAATCCTTCGACCAGCGTCTCTCGCACTCCGTCACTCTTGATACCGCGAGAACGCCTTCCGGCCCACAAGCCGTTCGGATCGTTTCCACAAGATTCCTTCTCCCTCTCGCCCATGACTGTCAGAAGCTTCCGCTGCTGGCAGCGGAGCAGAACCCGGCGCGGCAAAGAGGCCGTCGGAAACGGCCGGGAGTTCAGCCAGGCCGGGGACCCTGACGGACCCGGGGCAGTTCTTCGTCTCGAACTTCGCCGGCGACAGAGAGTCGAGGCAAGAGTGCCGCCGCCTGGGATTGTACCACGCCTCGACGTAGCGTAACACCGCCTGGCGTGCTTCGACTGGAGTGCAGAACGAGTACCGGTCCAGCAGCTCACACTCCAGACTTCCGAAGGACGACTCCGACATGGCATTGTCAGTGGCGTCACCCGAGGAACTTCAGCATGGGAGGCTCTCGATTCCGGCTGAAGTGCCAATGAACCCCATTGGAAGGCGTCCTTTCATCAACGTGCCCTACCCTCGCCCTGCCCCCCGCTGCCGGGCCCTCAGCCCCTCGGCCCTAAGCCCAGCCGTTCGGCCCGCCCTCCTTGCGGCGGTACTCGCAGCGCTTCTCGCCGGATGGCCCCCCGACTCTTCACAGGCCCAAACGCCTCCAGAAATCACCGCCGCCCAACAGCTCCAGGAAGTCGGCGATTTCGCCGCCGCCGCCGATGCCCTGCGGCCCTACCTCCAGCGTTTTCCCGACGACACCGGCACCCGATGGCTCTTCGGCCGCCTGCTGCATTGGGCCGGGAATCATGCCGAGGCGCGGCGTGGGAGGCACGAAAGCTGCCGCATGGGTTACCGTGGGACGAGGTGAGGCTCGAGGAAATCGTGACGGACGGGGATGAGGAGATGGTGACGGCTGCAACGCCGGACAACTCATGAGAAGACGATACCGCCTGGCCCTGAGCGTCCTGGTGGCGCTCGGGAGCGTGGCCCTGGTCATCACCCTGGTCGCGGCGGGAACGGCCTCGGAAGGGCCCATCTCCAGCGTCTTCCGACGGGTCGGGGGATGGGTGAGCGGGCTGGAAAGCCGGGCGGTGCACAGCCTGCGGGGACCTGGCCGGACCGCGGGGCTCGGCTGGCTCGCACCGCATCGGGCCGATGCCGATTCGCTCCGGCATCCTGACGATCTCCTGCTCGGCGTCTACACGGAGAACCTCACCAGCACGCTCGAGGGCGTGACGGCGCTGGAAGAGACGCTGGATGTGACGTTCCCGCTGATCCAGCACTACACCGCCTGGGGTGAGGAGCCTAGTCAGCTTTTCCCCGGACGGATCGTCCAGGCCATCGATGCCCTGGGGTCCATTCCGGTTATCACCTGGGAGCCCTGGCTCACCACCTTCGAGAACCGAAACCACCCCCATCTGCCCCTCAGGGAGAGCAGGGACCGGGGCGGGCTCGTGGCCGTAGCGGCTGGCGACTACGACTTCTATCTGGAACCGTGGGCATGGGAGGCGGCCGAGTGGGGCAAGCCCCTGCTCGTGCGCGTCGCCCACGAGATGAACGACCCCTACCGGTACCCCTGGGGACCCCAGAACAACCAGCCCTGGGTGGCCACCGGAGCGCTGAACTACGGAACGGTGGCGTACTGGTCCCAGTGGTGGAGCTTCGACGAAATCTTCGGCCGGCATCACGAGTTCCTCCTAGGCCTCGGGAAACCCATCATGATCGCCGAGTTCGGGACGCTGGGGCGGGGGATCAGGCCGACTGGTACCTGAAGGCGCTGGAAGGACTACAGGGGCGCTATCCCGAAGTGAAGGCCCTCATCTTCTTCCACGTCGAGAACGACGCCACCGTAACCAGGCAGGCGGTTGACTGGGGGTTCAGGAACGATTCGGCGGTTGTGGAGGCCGTGCGGGAAGGGCTGGGGATGATCAAAGGCGGGTGAGGTTGTCCAGCTTCAGGTGAGGAGACCTTTCTCCCCGGCCGGTCCCCCTTTCAGCCTCTCTTCGCCTCCATGCCCTCCACGCGGTCCTCCAGCGCGACTACGCGCTCGCCCCATGAGCGGAACCCAGCGCTGGTCTCTTCACGCAGCTCCCGAAAACCCCGGTTCATGTCGGAGCGGAGTTCCTCACCGAAGGCCCGGAAGTCGCTCCGCATCTCTTCGAACTGCGTCTCAACACGAGAGAGGCGGGTGGACACGTCGTCGAGCCGGGTGTAGACGTCGTCAAGGCGGGTGTAGACCTTGCCGAAATGGCCGGCCACGTACTCCTGGAAGTCCAGTAGCCCGGCATACACCTGGTCCACCCGGTCGTGCACCTTCCGCAGCTCTCCGGAGATGAACTCGCGCAGCTCAGCGATCTCGGCAGAGGTCATGGAAGAGGCAGCCTTTCGAGGGAGGGCGTAGCGTACGACTGTAACCTACACCGTGCTCCGGGTCGGGACCATGTCTGGTTGGGACGACTATGAGGGGCATAGGCGAAATGGAGAGCACGGGGAAGGCAGTGAGCACGGAGTGGAAAACCATCGGGTGGGTTCTTGACGGCCTCACCGATGATCTCGATTCGCCTCAGGACGGCATCCTGGACCTGCTGTTTTTCCTCGAATCCCCCAAGGACAGCGGGGGCCCAGGGGTATCCTCCCGAAGGCGCCCTGCGGGTTATAGGGCCAGCTTGGTCCGGTGATGGCGAGACACGCTCTCGAACCCGTCGATCCACTCGCGGACTGGCTCGCAGAGTGCTACGCCCTGGCCCTCCAGGGAAACGATACTGCCCCGGCCGCTCAGCCGTGAAACCGCCGCATGCGTGGCCGAGTAGCTGGCGTCGACCTCACGGGCGATGGCCGCAATCGTGGCCTCTCCGCGGTCCAGCACCTGCAGCACTTCCGCCTCCAGTCCCGGTCCGTATAGCCCTCGGAGGCGCAGTTCCGGGCAGTTTTCGAGAATCCAGCTGATCGGACGTAGGGCGTCGAACTTGAGCGACAGCTCGTCCTGCCACAATCCCCAATCCGCGAACACCGGCAACGCCCCGTCCCTGGCGAAAGAGCGAAGGACCGGGTTCGCCTCCGTCCGATCGAATAGCGCCCTCGGCTC
>JBDRDQ010000424.1:0-7783 GCA_043820695.1 Gemmatimonadota bacterium
ATGGGAGCTGAAGGACATGCGGAGGGCGGTGAAGGATGCCCTTGCTCACCCCGGCCCGGCTGTCGTCATCGCGCGAAGAGCCTGCGTCCTCCTCCCGGAAGAGAAGGCCCGGGAGCGGACCCCATACTGGGTGGACGAGGAAGCCTGCATCCAGTGCAACTACTGCATGGAGTCAGGGTGCCCGGCCCTGGTCATGGTAGGAGACTATCCACGGATTCGGGACTGGGAGTGCATCGGCTGTGACATCTGCGCCCAGCTTTGTCCCGTGAACGCGATCTTTCCGGTGGAATCCGCCGCCCAAGCCCCGGCGAAGGAGGGCTGAGCAATGGCCGTGACGAACGTTGTGATAGCCGGAGTCGGGGGTCAGGGTGTCATCCTCTCCAGTGAGCTCCTCGCCCTGGCCGCCTTGGCCGATGGACGGGACGTGAAGCAGGGCGAATTCCACGGTGTGGCCCAGCGCGGCGGAGCCGTGTTCAGCCACATCCGATTCGGAGACCGGGTCCATTCCCCCATGACCCCCCGGGGGAAGGTGGACTACCTCCTGGCTTTGGAGAGGTTGGAGGCCCTCCGCTACGCCCACTTCGTGAAGCCCGGGGGAACCATCATCCTAAACGACCACAAGGTGGAACCGGTACGAATGGCCGATATCCGCCCGTACCCTGACGATGGGATCGATTTCCTGGAACAGAAGGGTTTCAGTGTGGTCGTGGTGCCGGCCACCGCCAAAGCCATCGAGATTGGGAACTACCGGGCAGCCAATGTCATCCTTCTCGGGACACTCGCCGCCCACCTGGACATTCCCAGGGAGGTTTGGGATCGGACGCTGGCAGACCGGATCCCGGAGCGGCTCCTGGAGCTGAACAAGACGGCCTTTGCCGCCGGGCGGGAGTTTGCCCCGAGCTGGGTCTAGAACGACACCGCCACCCACCGCATCCCCAGCGTATTACGGTGGGAGCCCCAGCCACCCCTACCCCAGGTGTGGCTCCGGCGCCTTATGCCAGGTGGCCCCTGGCTTCTCTACCGTGTAGAAGACGCGGATGTCGGGGGTGTCCTCGAAGATGCGGGGAACCACCTGCACATCCATGTCGATCTCGACCTCGTCTTGCGGGAGCGTCTCACCGGACCAGGCCAGGAGACGGCCACCACCCTCCAGCTCCACCACCACGCAGGTGTAGGGCACGTCGTCGTCGAACCCCGTGGGGGCGGCGTCGATGCGGGTATAGGTCCACACCTTCCCCTTACCCGAGTACTCCACGAACTCGAACTCCCCGCTCATGCACTCCGGGCAGTCGGCCCGGGGCGGGAAGGTCTGATAGCTGCACGCCTTGCATCGGGTACCCATGAGGTAGCCGTTTCGGAGATGGATGGCGAAGTCCTGTACCTTCGAAAATGGAACGAAGCTGTCCCTGCCGAACCAGCTGAACATGTCGGCCCCCTAGTTGTTCTTGAAGACGTGGACGAAGCAGTACTGCCCGATTCCGCCCACGTTGTGGGTCAGCCCCACATCTGCGTTGGGTACCTGCCGCTCCCCACATTCGCCCCGGAGCTGCCGGCAGATCTCGTAGGCCATGGAGACTCCCGTAGCACCGATGGGGTGGCCTTTGGCCTTGAGGCCGCCATCCACATTCACTGCCACCCCACCGCCGCCAATATACGGGCGCTTCTCCTCGATGTACCTGCCCCCCTGCCCTTTCTCGCAAAAACCCAGGTCCTCATAGGCCATGAGCTCGGCGATGGTGAAGCAGTCATGCACCTCCGCGACCTTGACGTCCCCAGCGCTGACGCCGGCCTGGCGGTACGCCTGGGAAGCAGCGTCGCTGGCTGAAGGCAGACCGGTGAGATTCGGGCGCCTGAGGACGGACATGCTGGCCGTGGCGCATCCCACGCCGTCCAACCACACCACCTTGTCCCCAGCCATTTCCCGGGCCTTCTCTTCCTTGGCCAGGATGAGGCAGGCGGCCCCGTCGGCGTTGGCGCAGCAGTCGTAGACGCAGAAGGGAGAGGCCACCGGATCCGAGGCCAGCGCCTTCTCCATGGTGATCTCTTTTTGGAAGAGGGCGTTGGGATTTCTGGCCCCGTAGTAGTGGTTCTTGATGGCCACCTGGAGGAGGTTCTCCCGGGTGGTGCCGTAGTCGTGCATGTGCCGTGTGGCGAAGAGGGCGTAGTAGCCGGGGAAGGTGGTGCCGAAGACGCTCTCCCACTGTACTTCGCCCACGCGCCCCATGAGGGCGAGGATGTCGGCGGTTTCCAGCTCGGTCATCTTCTGACAACCGATGACCGCCACCACGTCATGGAGCCCGGACTGGATAGCCATCCAAGCGGTGCGAATGGCGGCACTGCCGGAGGCACAAGCCACCTCGGTGAGCCAGGTCGGCAATGGATTGAGGTTGAGGTACTCTTGCACCACCCCGGCGACGGATCGCTGCTTGTGGTACTCCGGCACCGCCGCGACGACCGAAGCGTCGAGGTCACCCCGCTCGATCCCGGCGTCCTTCATGGCCGTGCGAAAGGCCTCGAAGGCCAGCTCCTGCACGGTAGCGTCCGACCTGCGGCCGAAGCGCCCGTGCCCGATTCCGATGACTCCTACTCGTGACATAGCTATCTCCGCTCGCGGCCCTCGGTCAGCCGAGACCCGGCCGCGTTTGTGGTCCCTGGAGGCCAGCGCCTAGATGTACTGACCTCCGTCGATCTTGATGACCTCGCCCGTGATGTGCTTGGACAGGTCCGAACAGAGGAAGGCGACCAGGTTGGCGCAGTCCTCGGGTGTGGCGAAGCGGCCCAGGACCGTTTCGGCCAGCGCGCCGGCCTGGAACTCCGGGGCGAGGGACTCCATCATGTCTGTGAGGACCATACCCGGGGCCACCACGTTCACGTTGACGTTGAAGCGTCCCAGCTCTTTGGCCAACGACTTGGACATGGCGATCTCGCCACCCTTGCTGGCCGCATAGTTGGACTGGGCGAATTTGCCACGCATGCCGTTGATGGAGGAGATGTTGACGATCTTGCCGTACTTCCTCTCCTTGAAGTGAAGCGCGGCGACTTTGTTGTAGATGAAGTAGCCCTTGAGGTTCACGCCGATGACCCGGTCCCACTGCTCCTCGGTCATCTTCCAGATGACCCCGTCCCAGGTGATGCCGGCATTACAGACCATGATGTCCAGGCGGCCGAACTCCTCTACGACAGTT
Organism: Gemmatimonadota bacterium; assembly: GCA_043820695.1. Taxonomy (GTDB): domain Bacteria; phylum Gemmatimonadota; class Gemmatimonadetes; order Longimicrobiales; family Gaopeijiaceae; genus JABDNZ01. The sequence continues at coordinate 3,186 of JBDRDQ010000424.1, forward strand.
TCCACCATCTTCTCGGCATCGGCGTAGGAGGAGACGTCGGCCTGAATGGCGAGCCCCTTGGCTCCCATCGCCTCGATCTCTTTCACCACCTGCTTGGCCTCGGCGTCGTGACGCCGGTAGTTGACCGCCACGTTGCAGCCTTCCTTGCCGAGGGCACGGGCGATAGCGGCTCCGATGCCCAGACTGCCTCCGGTGACGATGGCGCCCTTCCCTTTCAGTCCTAGCTCCACGAACCTACCTGCCTTTCTTGAGTGATACGGGTGGCTCAGAGCCCCCAATGAGGCCGGCTCTCCTCCCTCACACCATCATCGTCTTCGTGTACTGGGCCCCTATCTCCCCTCTCTTGCACGCCGAGGAGGTCATGAATGCCGCGGAGTGCCGGGCTTGAAGCTCGAGGGCCTCGGACAACATTGCCCCGCAAGCGCCCTGGATGCATTCCGCCATGGCGGTCCTGGCCGCCCGTCCCTCCGATCCCCCCGTTTCCCCGAGGCCCGGAACCTCTCTGGGAACCCCCTCCAGGATTCCTCCCTCCACCTCCCTCCGGGGCAGGCTCCCCGACCCTCCCGTGGCCAAGGTCCAAGCCATTCCCAGGGTGCCTTCCAGCGAACCGGCATAATCCACGAGCCAGCCCACCGTATCCGGCGCCCTCACAGCCTGCCCGCTTAGGAGCAGCATCAGGATCTTCCCCCAGTCTTCGGATTGGGCCTTCCGGAAGGGCCAGTGGCACCCTTCCATTCCTGGAATCACCGGGAGGGTCACCTCTGGCATGCCAAGCCGGGAGCCCTCTACCGCCACCAGGAAGTGACAGTGCATGAGGAGCTCGAGCATCCCCCCCAGGCAACGCTTCCCGTTCACCACCCCCACCGACACCTGGAATTCCTCGTCGAAGCGTCTGGCGGTGCGGGACCACCCGGAAGCAAGGCGGAACCCCTCTTCCTCCTTCTCCAGAGCCGGGAAGAACTCGCTTACATCGGCCCCGATCATCTGAGTAGAAAGGTGGAAATCCCCGGTGAGGATCACCCGGTCGATCCCTGCGGCCTTGAGCCAGTCCACCGCTCGGTTCAGCTCGTCATCCACGTCGCCGTTATAGCTCTCCCGGCTGATGGTGACCACCCCAACCTCCCCGTCGTGCTCGGCGTTCACATAGAGTTGCTGCCACTGGGGGGAGTCCACGTCCTGATATACCTCGGGGTGCCAGGCGCTGCCCGCTGCCGCCGGATGCAGGGCGTGGTACGCCTCCACGGTGCCGATGACCGAGTCGGCCCCTTCCTCCCGGGCCATGGCAAGAACCCCCTTCCGGAACTGGGCGCAGAGCTCTCCGATGGCGTTGAGGTTGGCGAAGTGCCCCCGGCTCTCGTGAACTAGGAGGCTGGTCATCTGGAAGAGGGGGCCCAGGATCCAAGTCCTGAACGCATCACTCTCCTGCTCGCTCAACCTCCAGTCCACAAGGGGGCGGAAGTGGTTGGGCGGGTACCAGCTCTGGCCGGTCTCCTTCCGCTCTTCCAGCTCGGCGGTGGGCCTGAAGACCTCACCGTACGTTCCGGTCAGATGATGAAGGCAGGACCAGGTGAGGAAGTCGGCCCCCTTTGCCCCGATGACGTCGTGGGCCCTGAAGGGGTTCGGCCCCACCTCCTTCCGCACCAGCTTGTCGATCTTCCAAAAGGGCATGTTGCTGGCTTCGTGATAGCGGAGGCCGGCAAGGGTAATCCCGCAGAACAGAACGTCCAGCACGAAGGACCAGTGGTCGCTTACCGGAATGGGAATCAGCCCCAGGGCCCAGAGGAGTTGGGTCACCGCCGATGGCTCCGGCTCCACCACCTCCCAGATCTTGTTGATCTCGTGGGGGAAGGCCGGATGCGCGATTCCCACCCCCAGCTCCGAACTTGGGAAGCCCGAGGTGACGGACCGGATTGCGATGTCGGGGAAGGCTTCTCGGAAGACCTGATAGTGGGCTTTCTTTATGTCCAGAATCTCCGGGATGGCCTCCAGCAGGAATCGAGGCCGTAGCGCCTTCAACTCGTCGGGGAGACTCTTCCCGTCATAGGCCATGCGGATGATGCTCGCCATGACGGCATCGGCATTTTCCCTCCCGAAGGCCTGAACCAGGCCGGGATACTGGGCCCCGAGGCCGTCAGGGGCGCCGGGAAGATCCAGGGCCACCACCGGCACGCCGTACGGATGCAGCCGGGAACCGAGTTGCATGGTCTTCCCTGCCCCCACGATGCCGCTGGCCCCCGAAATGACCAGGGAGCCCCGCTTTCCTCCATTTCCGAAGACTTCATCCACCAACCCTGCCGGATCGGCGGGGAGGCGGCCGTTCTTGAAGACGTCCAGAACCGTACCCAATCCAAGGGTTTGAAGGGTCGGCTCTCTCAGTGTCTGAGTCATGTTGCCTTCTCCCCTCAGGTGACCTTAAAGATGGATGCGATGCCCACGTCGCCGGCGGCACAGCCGAAGATCAACACGTACCCTCCTCCCAGGTCCACCGCCTCTTCCAGCGCCTCGATCAACACCCTGGTCAGGGTGGGTCCCTGCGGATGACCCCAGACCAAGGGGCACCCGGTGTTGTTCATCTCCCGCCAGTCGTAGTCCAGAAGCTCGGCGAAGATGACGTCGTTCACAGCGAAGGGGTTGTGGTTCTTTACTACGGCCATGTCGGCCATGGTCAGGCCGGTCCGGTTCAGGAGTTTCCGAACCGCGAAGGCGGGAGCCTCCGGCATCAGGCTGGGATGGGTCCTCATCTCGGTCTTCGCCACGAACTGGATGTCGATCTCCGGTCTGGGGCTCAGCTCCTTGGCCCGTCCTTCGGTGGCCACCAGAAGGGCCGCCATCCCGTCGGAGGCGTGGGTCTGAGTGCCCGCGGTGACGCAGGTGTCCAGCTCCCTCATGGCCCGAAGACCATCCAGGGTGATCTCCCGGACACCCAGATCATCGTCGATGCGCCCCAGCGGGCGCCCCGCAACGTTGAGGATCTCGAAGGGAATCAGAACCCGGTCCAGGAACCCGGACGCCTTCGCCTCGAAGTACTGCTGGTAGCGGTGATAGGCGACGTCGTCCACCTCTCGCCGATCCGTCCGATATTTCCGCGCGGTGATCCCGGCGGCGGTGATCATGGCGTTCCCCGTGGCGGGATCGAAGCCGAAGTTGTCCCACACGTCGGCGATGGCTTGAGTGCGCTCGTGTGCCCGGCGCTCAGGGAAGACGCCAACCGGGGAATCGCTGGTGCGGTCGAAGGTCAGGACACCCACCACGTCCGATCCCCCGTTATCTACCTCCACGCCCCCCAGAAGCACCGCCTGGAGGCCTGTCGCGCAGGCCTGCTCCACATGGTAGCCGGGGATCCGGTGCCCCATGCAGCTCGATACCAGGGGCGCGGTCCAGAACTTCCAGTGCCAGGGGATGGTGGATCCGATGACAAGGTATTCCAGCTCCGTATTCTTAACTCCCCTCAGGCTTAGGATCCGGGCCATGGACTCCCCGGCGAACTGGCCGATGTTCACCTCAGCGAGAGCTGAGGTTTGCCAGGCCGGAAAGTAGCTACTGCCCCAGGTTCCGTAGGGGATTCTTGCTCTGGGAAGCATCGGGTTCTACCCCTTTCCGGGTGGGTTGCGGTCGGCTTTTTCGGCCATCCGTCGAAATGCCGGCGGCGGGCCGAAGAACGTTTGGCAATCTGAGCCCCCGAGCCCGAGTTGGAAAGACAACCTGGTTGCTGATCGTACCGAGAGCGAACTCACGGCTGCGGCCCCGCCGGCTGGTGCGACGATGATCCGGGGACCATATTGCCCCCGAAATCCTTCAAGGTGGCACACCGTTGCCCAGACGCGAGGAGATACATGAAGACTCCTTCTGAAGACCGGTTGGTGTACGACTGGTCGCGCCGGAAACCCCGTGCGGCCGAGGAGCCCTCCCTCGCCATGTTGGATGACGAGACCCTCCGGGACGGCCTCCAGAGTCCTTCGGTGAAGGACCCGTCCATCGACGAGAAGATCAAGATCCTCCACCTCATGGACGGACTCGGGATCGAAACCGCCGATGTCGGGCTCCCCGGCTCCGGTCCCCGCCAGCGGGAATCCGTGGAACTCCTATGTAGGGAAATTGCCAGCGCCGGCCTGAAGATCGAGGCGAACTGCGCCGCCCGAACTCTTCGGGAGGACATCCAACCCATTGCCGATGTCGTGCAGGCCACCGGCGTCCCCATCGAGACCTGTGTATTCATAGGCAGTAGCCCGATCCGGCAGTACGCCGAGGAATGGGACATCGACTTTGTTCTCCGGCTCAGCGAGGATGCGGTTCGGTTCGCTGTGGGGGAGGGCCTGAAGGTGATGTATGTAACGGAAGACACTGTGAGGGCCCGGCCGGAACACCTCAGAACCCTCTTCGAGGCAGCGATCGAAGCTGGGGCGAGCCGGTTATGTCTCTGCGACACCGTGGGCTCCGCAACGCCGAGGGGTGTGACCAACCTGGTACGGTGGGTGGGGGAGCAGTTGGACGACCTGGGGGTAGGGGGCGAGGTGGGAATCGACTGGCACGGCCACCGGGACCGGGGTTTGTCCGTGGGCAACACTCTGGCCGCCATCGAGGCCGGAGCCACCCGCGTT
>JBDRDQ010000425.1:0-2042 GCA_043820695.1 Gemmatimonadota bacterium
GTCACTTACGGTGCGTGCCCATGACCCTCGTCAACATACGTGTTTCTCATTCCGGAGGCTACCTCGTGCGGCGACTTTGGCCGCCCCGGTCCAGGAGGGTTTCCGATCAGTCTTCTAGCCCACTTAGGTTGGGGAGAAACCCGATGGAAGGGTACCGTTTTTCATAGGTCGGATGATTGAACTCCTGCCAAATAACATCGATACCCGCAGCAAGGAATTTGCCCTCCTCCAAGTACTCGACGGCGCCGCCGCTTCCTGAGAGGTAAGTGGAGGCGCCAAGTCGGAGGCAAAGGTCAACGATTCGATCTGTAAGTCTTCCGTGCAATCCCAAGGAAGCGGACAAGACCATCTTCGTCGGGATCTCAAGCCAGCCTAACATCAAACTGAGCAGATGAAGGTTCAGATCCAGCAGTTTGTCCCACCGGCGAGTATAGACACTCTGAAGATCCGGAGCATAGCGGCCGAAATATTCACTGGGTCCATAGTGGGTCGTCAAGGTGCGCCACGTCCGCGTTTGCCAAGAGTGCCTGGAAGGGCAGCCGTTGGCGATCCTCTTCCCACAAATCAGATCATCACGATGCCCGTGAACCAGGGGAACGGTCAGCCATGTTGGGCCGTTATTGGCCTTTACTCGATTTCTGTTCTGGAAGTCTCGTTGTGTGAACTGCAGATCATCCATGATCACGAACACATCGCAGGCAGCAACCTTCTGGAAAAAACCCAGCCAGGGCAGGTGAAGGGGTTGATGGGCTGCGACGATCATTTCAACCGTCCTGATGTTCCCCAGGCCCGGGGAAGTTGATCACTTCCCCTTTGCCACCCCCCTCGATCGGGCGAAAAGGTTCTGGGGCCTTCAGGGCGAAATACCCCAACGTCACCAAGGCCGGAATGCTGCAGAGGATGATCATGATCTCGGGCATCCACGCTCCGTCCGTGGTGATGTCGTCCAGTGCCAGGAGGTCCAGGAATAGGAACATGAGGAAACCGCTGATGGAGCCGATCTTGCGGACACTTCCGCCCGGCTCCACCAGTTCGGGCACGTTTGAGATTTCCGAAGGATCTGATGGGCTCAACCCGACCTCCTACCGTGTGATCAATGCCTTGGAGGTGGCTCCAGCTTCGTCCCATGAGAGATGACCCGCAAGGGGTTCAACCGCTCGCCCTGCTCATTCAGGGCGATTAGGACCCCTGTATCCGGTTCCTCGTACATCCGGACGATATCGCCGTCGAGCTTCCACGGTCCCTTGAGAGCCCTGATGTGGACCGGCGTGGGTACGATTCGGGGCATGTACGGCTGCCTTCGTGCGTTCGATGCCAAGGACTACCCTTCGTCCAGGGAAAAAAGTGAGACAAAAGACGAAAGAACCAGAAGGATTGCCCCCAGATTATCAGCAATTTTCATTCCTCTGGTGGATATGGGATGTCCAGTTTCGTGTTTCCAAGGTTCGCAGCCCTTACGGAGGTCGGAAGTGGCCTTCCTGGTTCGCCTTTTGTATGGCCAACCCCACAATCCCGTTGCGGATGCGCAGCGGCCGAAACGTCAACCCCGACAAGGCCGATGAGGTTCTCGCGGAGCACGGCGGTCGTGCCCTCCCACGACCCGTATCAGGAGATGCATTGACCTCAGCGACTACCGCACGACGACACTCGCCCCATTCGCTCCGAACGCGAGGAGCCGCTCCAATGTCCCCCCACCGGTGTTCGGGTTGATGCGGAGGAGCTCGCGGTGTTCTGTGAGCCCCCAAATGATGCCGTCGAAAAAGGAGAGCCCGTAGACCGCCCGGAACCCGACTTCGCCGACTATCCGAACGGCTCCCGTGGTTGGATCGATCTCGGCCAGCCGATCACCGCCGGTGCCGCCAGTGACGGTGGCGAGCAGTCTGCCGTCGGGCAAGAACACCAAGTCTCCAGATGAGATGACGAAGGGGTTCAAGGGAATCGTACCGAGAATCGTTCCGGAGTCTCGGTCAATTCGAATCAGCTCGCCGGAATTGCCGGCGGCGAAGAGTTTTCCCGCTTGGTCGAAGGCCAGCGCGTTGATT
>JBDRDQ010000426.1:0-9474 GCA_043820695.1 Gemmatimonadota bacterium
GTGTGGACCGTGAATGACCCTCAGGACATGGTGCGCCTGTTGGAAATGGGGGTGGACGGGATCCAGACCGATCGCCCCGACCTCCTTGCTCCGATTCTCATGGAACGGGTAGGTCGGCCCCGGCCTCGGGCACTGAGAGCCGCGGAGTGAGCGCCGGGGGGGAGATCCCCGGGTTCGGGGCCGGGAGCCGAGGGTTCGGGACTCGAGGGGTCGAGAACCGATGGGCCGGGAGCCGATAGGCCGGGACTCGATCTGGGCCCCCGCTTCGCCCGGCAGCTTTCCCGAGACGGCACCCTGGCTTCCGGCGACAGACTGGTGGTAGCCCTCTCCGGAGGTGTCGATTCCCTGGTCCTCCTCCACCTCCTCCGGTTTGCCCGGAGCCTCCCCTCATTCCAGATCGTCGCCGCTCATTTCGACCACCGCATGAGGCCCAACAGTGGGGAGGACCGCCTCTGGGTCACTGGGTTGTGTCGGGCTTGGAACGTGCCCCTCCACACGACCGAGGCCGACCCTCCACCGGCCTCCGAGGAAGAAGCCCGGGAAAGGAGATACGGGTTCCTCACGGAAGTGAAGGGCAGGGAGGATGCCAAGTGGATCCTCACGGGGCACCACGGAGATGATCAGGCCGAGACGGTGCTCTTCCGGGTGATCCGGGGAACCGGCCTACGGGGCCTGGCCGGGATCCCCAGCACGCGTGCTCCCGGGGTGTATCGTCCTCTCCTCCCCTTTTCCCGGGATGAGCTTCTGGATTACGCCCGAAGCCGGGGGGTTCGCTTTCTTCAAGACCCCACCAACCGGGAGTTGACCTACCCCAGGAACTTCCTGCGGCATCTGATCCTCCCCCAGCTTCAGGACGGGCCGGCCCCTCGGGCCAAGGAAGCCCTTCGCAGGTTGGCGAGGTTGGCACGGGAAAACGAGGACGCCTGGGAGAGCCTTCTGCCCCGGCTTCTGGAAAGCGTCCTGGAGGAGGATAATGGAGCCTTCTTCATTGTCCGGGGGGGTTTGCTCGCCTATCATCCGGCGGTCCAAACCAGACTCCTGAGGGAGATTTTCCGGAGGTCCGGGGTCGAGTTGGACGAAGCCGGAACCCGAGCAGCCGTGGAGTTTACTAGAAGCGGCGCCAGCGGGCGGTTTCTAACCCTTCCCGGCAGGGTACGCCTTACTCGGGACTTCGACCGATTCAGGCTTGGGGAGGCGGAGAGGTCGGGAGAGGATAAGCCGCTGATCGTGTCGGAACCAACGGCCGGCTCGGGGGAAGTCACGATTGGAGGGCGTTGCTTCCGGGTGGTTTGGGGCGCCCAGGAACCGAAGGGGTGCCGGGCTATGGTGGAGATTCCCCTTTCCGGCGTGGACTTTCCCCTCATGTTGAGGGGGTGGAAGCCGGGGGACAGGATTCATCTCTCCTACGGCACCAAGAAGCTGAAGAAGCTGTTTTCTGAGGCGAGGACCCCGGTGTATATGCGAAGTCGTACCCCCGTCCTTCTGGACGGCTCAGGAAGGGTTCTCTGGGTGGCGAGGATCGCCTCATCGACCTTCGTTCAGGACCGAAAAGGGTCCGCGGCCCTTTTCCTTGGGATTCGGAATGTCGACAAAAGCTGAGCTACATTCGAGACAAACCGGTCGTGAGCTGACCCGGGTCGTCTACACCCGTGAGGAGATTCAACAACGGGTGAATGAGATGGCCGAGGAGATTTCCGATGCCTACGGTCCCGACGACCAGATCCTGGTTCTGGGTCTCCTCAAGGGATCGTTCATTTTCCTGGCCGATCTGGTTCGCCAGATCCAGCATCCCCTCCACGTGGATTTTCTGGTGGCGTCGAGCTACGGGAACTCCACGAAGACCAGTGGGGAAGTGAATCTTTTGTATGATCCGGGAGCCTCTGTGGAGGGGCGAAGTGTTATTCTTGTGGAGGACATCATTGACAGCGGCACCACCATGAACCGCCTGATCCCTCTTTTGGAAGGAAGGGGCCCGCGAAGCCTGGAGATCTGTGCTCTTCTCCATAAGCGTGTGGCGACCCTTGATCGGGAGCCAAGATGGGTGGGCTTCGACGCTCCGTTGGAGTTCCTGGTGGGGTATGGCCTCGACTTTGGTGAAGACTTCCGCCACCTCCCGTTCATCGGGAGCCTGTAGTGGCGGGAACCTGTCCCGGTAGGGGCGGCAAAAAGAAGAGACGGAATGGCTGACCGCGAACCTAAAAAGACCGATCCGGGGAACAACCCCCTCGCCCGCATATCCAGGACCGCCTCCTTCTGGGTCCTCCTGGCGCTGCTCTCCATCCTGGCCATGAATATGTTCAGGGGCCAACAGGAGGCGTTGTCGGAATTTTCCTATTCCCAGTTCAAGGAGCAGCTGGCAGCGGGGAACGTCGACTCCGTGGTGGTCGTGCAGGGGAACCGGTTGGAGGGCGAGCTAAGGTCGCCCGTCATCCGTGAGGGTGGGGAGACGGTCAAGTTCAGGACCATGCTCCCCGGGGAAATCCAGGAGTCCCTGCTGGCCCGGATGGAGGAGCAGGGGGTCATCATAAGTGCGGAGCCGGACAGGCAGGGGCTGGGGACGGTTCTCATCTCCATCCTTCCCTGGCTCCTCTTCATCGCCTTTTGGATCTGGATCTTCAGAACCATGCAGGGTGGCGGGAACAAGGCCTTCCAGTTCGGTCGCTCCAAGGCCAAGCTCATATCCCCCGACAAACCCCAGGTGACCTTCGCCGACGTGGCAGGAGCCGATGAAGCCAAGGTGGAGCTTCAGGAGATCATAGAGTTCCTGAAAGACCCCCATAGGTTCTCACGACTGGGCGGTCGCTTGCCCAAGGGCGTCCTATTGGTGGGCCCTCCCGGAACCGGAAAGACCCTGTTGGCGAGAGCTGTCGCGGGGGAAGCCGGCCGTCCTTTCTTTCAGATGTCCGGGTCGGACTTCGTGGAGATGTTCGTGGGGGTAGGCGCCTCTCGAGTCAGGGATCTTTTCGAGCAGGGGAAGGCTCACGCGCCGTGCATCATCTTCGTGGACGAGAACGCCGCCGTGGGACGGCACCGGGGCGCCGGCCTTGGGGGAGGGCACGATGAGCGGGAACAGACGCTGAATGCCCTTTTGGTGGAGATGGACGGCTTCGAGACCAATGAAGGGGTCATCCTCCTGGCGGCCACAAACCGCCCGGATGTGCTTGATCCGGCCCTCCTCAGGCCGGGGCGGTTCGATCGTCAGGTTGTGGTGGATCTCCCTGACGTGAAGGGCAGGGAGGGAATCCTGAGGGTTCACGCGAAGAAACTCCCCCTGGCGGATGACGTGAACCTGGGTATCGTCGCCAAGGGAACCCCGGGGTTGAGCGGAGCCGACCTGGAGAACATCTGCAACGAGGCTGCCCTCCTGGCGGCGAGAGATGAAGCGGACAGGGTGGTCATGGACCACTTTGAGCAGGCCAAGGACAAGGTCATGCTGGGCGCAGAGCGCAAGAGCCTGGTCCTGACCGAAAATGAGCGACGCCTCACGGCCTACCACGAGGCGGGTCATGTGGTTTTGGGGCTGAGGATCCCCGGGTTGGACCCCGTCCACAAGGTGACCATTGTGCCCCGCGGTCGCGCCCTCGGCATCACCGCGTCTCTCCCGGAACATGACCGGCACACCTACACCAAGGAGTGGCTGGAAGGGCAGCTCTCCATGTTGTTCGGGGGTAGGGTTGCTGAAGAGATCATCTTCGGCATCGAGCGAATCACCACGGGGGCTGGAAATGACATCGAGCGGGCCACCTCCATGGCCCGAAGGATGGTGACCCAGTTCGGCATGTCGGATGTGATCGGCCTCATGGCCGTGGGAGAGGCTGAACATGAGGTCTTCCTGGGCCGTGAACTCGGACACCGCCGCGTGGTGTCCGAGCACACCGCCAGACAGGTGGACACTGAGGTAAAGCGTATCCTGGATGACGCGCACGAGAGGGCTCGTGGAATCCTGGAAGGGGAAAAAGACCTCATGGAGCGGCTGGCCGAGGCCCTCCTGGAGCGGGAGACCCTCGATCGCGGCGAGATCACCCTCCTGGCTGAAGGGAAACCTCTCCCTCCCCTCGAGAAACTCATCATTCCGGGTGTGCCGTCCAACGGGGCACCCCTCGCGGAGCCCAGGGGACTGCCTCCAGGGGACGCCAAAGAGGACGCCAAAGGGGACGCCAGTCCAGAGGAGGAGGGGAAGGCAGCTGCCGCGTCGCCTCTGACCCATGCTCTGGACCGGAAGAATCAGGGGGAGGGGCCTGGGTCTGGGCCTGGACAGCCCGCCCCTGCCGACGGCCAGGAAGAGCTCAGCCTGGAGGAAGCCGAACCGGATCGGGCTCCCCGATGATGCCGGCAGTCGGCCACCCTGGGTTGGACGCGGGGACCGGGACGCCTGAAGCGCCCGGTCCCCGGGTCTTTTCCGAATGGTCCATCGCTGGTGGTAGGCTGGACCTCTCCACGCCTGCAGTGATGGGGATCCTGAACCTCACTCCCGACTCCTTTTCGGACGGGGGGCAGTTGACCTCCGTGGAAGAGTCCTTGCATCGAGCCTGGCGACTCCTGGAGGAGGGTGCCCGAATCCTGGATGTGGGCGGGGAGTCCACCCGACCCGGCGCCGAGCCCGTGTCGGAGGAAGAGGAGCTCAGGCGGGTTTTGCCCTTCATCAAGAAGGCTTTCGCCGCGGGGCTGGGACCGCTCTCCATCGATACGCGCCACGCTGCGGTGGCCCGGGAGGCGTTGAGAGGTGGGGCTCAGATCGTGAATGACGTTTCGGGGTTGAGACACGACCCTGAGATGGCTAGGGTCGTCGCTGATGAGGGGGCCGGCCTGGTCCTCTCACACATGAGGGGTACTCCCGCCACCATGCGGGAGTTGGCTGAGTACGGGGATGTTGCGAGTGAGGTCGCCCAGGAGCTGGAAATCTCCCTCTCCCTGGCACTCGATGCGGGGGTATTGAAGGAAAGGATCGTGGTGGACCCGGGAATCGGGTTCGCCAAAACCGCCCGTCAGAGTCTCGCCCTCCTGCGGGATCTGGCCTCCCTCAAGGTACTCGATTGCCCAATCCTGGTGGGACCGAGTCGAAAGAGTTTCATTGGAGAGGTTACAGGCCTCCCCCCCGAGGAGCTCCTCCCAGGCACCCTTGCCGCATGTGTCCTGGCATACCTTCGGGGGGCGAGTGTCTTTCGGGTTCACGACGTGGCCCCCATCGTCCAAGCCTTGAGTGTTGCTCAGGCCATTGAAGGAGCCTCGCCGCCCAATGGGGTGCGGTTGCAGGCTGGGGGTTCCGGAGCGCTGCAGGATAGGATTCAACGGGCATGAGTCGGGTTTGGGACCAGCTGGAGTTTCTTCGACCGGGATGGGGAGATCTTTTTGAGATCCTCATCGTGGCCATCCTCTTTTATCGGCTCCTCCTTCTGATCCAACGAACCCGCGCCATGCAGATGCTGCTGGGGGCCCTCCTCCTGGTGGGCGTCTATTTCGCGGCCTTGATTTTGGACTTTTCCCTGATCCGGTACCTCCTGGAGACCCTTTTCCAGTACGGCGCCATCGCTGCCCTGGTGGTGTTTCAGCCGGAGCTCCGGTCTGGGTTGGCCCGCCTGGGCCGAAACCAACTTGGACGGTATCTCAGGAGCATGGAGGAGGGCCAGGAAGCCGATGAGCTCATTGAGGCGGTGACGGAACTGGCACGCCTGAAGCGCGGGGCCATCGTGGTCATTCAGGGGGAAGTAGGATTGGATGAGTACGCGGAGACGGGGAGTCCGGTGGGCGCGCCCGTATCCGCCGAGATGCTCAAGACGATTTTCACCCCCTACACCCCACTTCACGACGGAGCCGTTATTATTCATGGAGGAAGAATCGTCACGGCGGGGGCCATTTTGCCTCTTACGCAACTCCCCGTTCAGGACAAGTCTCTGGGGACTCGACACAGGGCGGCCTTGGGTCTCAGCGAAGAGACCGACGCAGTGGTAGTGGTGGTGAGTGAGGAGACTTCCCGAATCTCGGTGGCTCGGGGGGGAAGGATCGAAGTCGGGGTGGATGAGGCGAGGCTCCGGGAGATTCTCTCGGGGGTGCTGGGTCGGGGGTAGGAAGGGGGGTCGGGAATGATCCCCTGTGCGTTGACGGGTCCGGGGCCAATCCCTAGATTGGCGCGGTTCATTTCGGAGTCCGATGTCCCACGCCTAGAGCGTTGGAAAAAAAGGAGTTCCTTTTGGGCGGCTCGCAATACGAACTGCTTACACTCTTCGCCGACGGCGGGGCCATGATGTACCCCCTCGTCCTCTGTTCTCTTATCGCGTTGGGTGTGATCATCGCAAAGGCCTGGACCCTTTGGCTCGCTCATAGAAGCGCAAGTACGGTCCTCGCCCAGGTAGAGGAGGCGGCCCGGGCTGGCCGGATCGACGAGGCATTCCGGATCGCCTCCGAGACTACGGGGCCAGCGGCGGCTATCCTGGTTGCCGGATTGGGGCGGATTCGCCGAGGGACCGTGACCGAGGAAGAGGTGCCGCGAGCGCTGAACACCAGGGGTGCCATCGAGCTTGGTTTCCTGGAAAGGGGCCTGGTCATCCTGGCTACGGTGGCGAATGTCGCTCCTCTCATGGGCTTCCTGGGCACGGTCGCCGGCATGATTCTGGCCTTTGCTGCCATCGAGGCGGCTGGAGACGTGGATCCAACCCTGGTGGCCGGAGGAATCAAGGTGGCCCTTCTCACCACCGCGACAGGCCTCACCATCGCCATTCCGGTCAACATTGGGTACAACTATTTCGTGACCCGGATCGACAGCTTGATCATGGACATGGAGCAGAGTACGCAGCAGATCCTGAATCTGGTCTGGGACTTGGAGAAGGAGGGGAAGCTCAAGATCGTCCGGAAGGAGGTCGTCCGGAGAAAGCTGTCGGTCGTGGGTTCCTCGTCGTCCAAGGTGGCCAGGGGCCCTGGGCAGGAGAGCTGACGCAGGGGAGCGCTTCATAGGCTCCGGGAACTTTGATCCCGGCGCCCTGTAAAGAACTAGAACGGCAACAGGGAAGGAAATATGGCCGTCCTCAATCAAAAGAAGTCGAGGGTCAGCGACGAGATTCCAACCGCGTCGATGGCCGATATCGCCTTCCTGCTTCTCATCTTCTTCCTGGTGACGACAGGCTTCCCCAAGGACAACGGGCTGGAGGTCGTCCTTCCGGAAGAGGGGCAGGAGATAGCGGTAAGCCAGAACAACATTCTCCACCTCATCATCCGCACCGACGGGATCGTGGATGTGAAGCGGGGAGAGTCCACTTCGGTCCAGCAGATGCGGCCGGACGACATCGAGGCCCTTTGGCGCACGGAGGTTACGGCCAACCCGAACCTCATCGCAGCCGTGAAAACCCACCCGGACGCGCCGCACAGATACATGATCGACGTTCTGGACTCACTACAGTTGGCGGGTGCTGAACGGATCTCGCTGCAGATGTTGGAGGATTTTTAACGATGTCCATCAAAAGTGGCGGTTTGGATCGGAAATCGAAGGCGTCGTCGGAGATCCCCTCCTCATCCCTGGCTGATATTGCCTTCCTCCTCCTCATCTTCTTCATGGTCACGACCGTGTTCCAGAACGACAAGGAACGCCCCATCACCTGGGCAGAGGCCGCGGCCACAGAGAAGATCGACGAGAAGGTGAAGAACATTCTGAACATTTGGATGGAGCGGGACGGATCGATCTGGATCAATGACGCGCAGGTAACCATGGAAGAAGTGTCGGATATCGTGAGGCCCCTGTACGCCCGGTCGGAGCGTCACCTGGTCATATCCATCCGTGGGGACAGGGACGCGCCTTACCACTTCATGGATTCGGTTCAGAAAGAGTTGGTGTCCGCCGGCGTGGTTCGCGTGGTGTTCGCGACAACGCTCGAGCGGCAGATGACGAGGGCAAGACGATGAGCGCACAAGCAGTGCCCGGCACGGCCGGGTTGGGAAGGGACCTCACCGCCAACGAGCGGTTCAAGCGGTCCTTCGGATCCTGGTTCTGGAGTTCCATGATCCTCGCGACCGTGGCCCACTTCTCCGTCTTCGCTTTTTGGCCGGAGATGACCGCGGAGGATGTTTCCTACTCCTCCGATGAGCTCACTGCCATCGAGCTCCCGCCTGAGATCGAGATCCCGCCGCCACCCGAGGCTATCGCGAGGCCGGCGACTCCGGTCATGGCCACGGCGGATATCGACGAGGACATCACCATTGCCCCGACTACGTTCGAGGACAACCCGGTAGAGGATCTTCCTCCGCCTCCGGAAGAGGTGACGACCACGGACATCTCCGCTGCTCCCACCTTCACGCCCTTTACGGTCAAGCCCGATATCAGGAACCGGGCCGAGGTGGCGCGGGCGCTGGAACGCGAATATCCGCCCCTACTTAGGGATGCAGGGATCGGTGGGACAGTAGACGTCTGGTTCTTCATCGATGAACAGGGGGCGGTCGTGAGGACCCAGGTCGACAAGTCCTCCGGGCATAAGGCCCTGGACGATGCGGCCGTCGCGGTGGCCGATATCATCCAGTTCACGCCGGCCCTCAACCGGGACAAGAGAGTGCCGGTCTGGATTTCCCTTCCGATTACCTTCACTACTCGATAGGTAACGGCGCAGAGGAACCCACGACTGCAGAGATTGGCCTCGCCGGCGCCCCCGGCGAGGCCTCTTTTTTAATGGCACAAGGCGCTAAAATAAAAGTCTATGTATGAAACTCGGCTCTTGATCAACCTCCCTCGTATCAGGGAGGCCATCGAAAAGGCGGCAATTCGAGCCGGGCGGGGTGAGGGCGAAGTCACGTTGGTGGCCGTGACCAAGGCGCATCCGCCTGAAGCCCTACGGGCCGCTCTTGCGGTTGGGCTCAGCCATTTGGGTGAGAATCGAGTGGACGAGCTGGAGGGGAAGGTTGGGCTTTTGGGGCGAGGTGCGGCCATATGGCATATGGTTGGGCATGTCCAGAGCCGGAAGGCGAAACAGGCTGTGGAGTTTGCAGACATCATCCATTCGGTCGACACCGTGAAGCTTGCCCGGAAGCTTTCCGGGTTTGCCACGGAAGGTGGGCTCCGGGCGGCGGTTCTGGTGCAGGTGAACATGTCCGAGGAGGGAGCGAAGAGCGGGTTCGACCAGGAACACGCCCTTGAAGCTATTCATGAGGTTCTGGAGCTACCGGGAGTGGATGTTCGGGGTCTCATGACCCTGGCTCCCTTCGTGGAAGATGAGAAGATTCTTCGAAGAACGTTTGTCGGCCTTCGAAAAATCCATGAAGAAGCTGGCAAGCTCCCTGACTACAAGGGCCGGGAGCTGTCCATGGGGATGACAAATGATTTCGAGCTGGCCGTGGAGGAGGGAAGCACCATGGTCCGCATTGGGACGGCACTTTTCGGGGAGCGCCCGCGATGATCGATCTCACGCCATTGGACGTCCGGAAGAAAAGAGGAGATTTCCGTCGGATTCTTCGGGGTTACGATCCCGAGGAAGTGGATACGTTCATGGACCTTGTGGC
>JBDRDQ010000427.1:0-2106 GCA_043820695.1 Gemmatimonadota bacterium
GAGGGACCTCCAGAGCGTTCTCCTGGACCTTTCGAAGGAGTTCCCTCTTCTTGCGACGTTGGTGGAGCGGCAGGCCGGGGGACAGAAGCGCCTTCCTCTCGGCGGTCTCCAGGTGGCAGCGAGCCGGGGGTCCCTTGGGCCGGAGACTGACCCGGAGACGGGGGCGGGAGGAGAGCAGGGAGTCTCCGGGGCAGGGGAGACAGTCGATTCGGTGCCTGCCACCCCCGGCCTGACCGCCTCCCTGGAAGAAAGCTCCCTTCCGGGACGCCGGCGTTCCCGGAAACAGGGGCAATACGGCCTTCGCATCCGCTTCGAGGAGCGCCCGGAGGATCGGGAACTGGGGCGCCTCATCGAATCCACGGTGTGGGTCAACGCGGCCCACCCGGCCTATCTTCGGGCAATGTCCTCCCGGTCCGAGGGGTACCACCTCGCCCTGGCGGTGGGGATGACCCTCGCCTCTCTGGCCGTGGAGCCGGAGCGAGCCCGGGACTTCGTGGCATCGTTTCTGGCGCGCTGGGGGGAGGCGTCGAGAAGCTGAGGGGGGTCCTGGACTCTGGCTTAACGACCGACCTTGAGAACCCGGCCCCCAACCCAGACATTAGCCCGGCACCTTTCTTCAGCCCGGCACCTTTCTTCCCCAGCCCCGGAGATGCCATGGACGGGCCCGTGCACGAGCCGGTTCTCTCTTCCCTTCAGGATCCTTTGCGCGCCATCGGCAGTGTGGTCCTTCCTTCTCCGGGGGCTTTGGATGAGGAGGGATGGGCAGAGGCCGTGAGGATTATCGAAGGAGCGCTGGTCTCGAAACCGCCGGGGATCAAACGCCAGATCCGGCTTTTCCTTCGCCTGGTCAACATCCTCCCTGTCCTCAGCACGGGGCGGACTCTGGTAGGTCTTCCCGTGGATCGAAGGGCTGCCTTCCTCGGACGTCTCCACCGCTCCCCTCTCACGCCCCTTCGGCGGGGCTTGTGGGGAATTCGCACCCTCCTGTTCATGGGCTACTACAATCAGGATCGCATTCGGGAGGACATCGGATACGGGGCCGCCCCGTGGGGATGGACCGATCATTTCGGGGGTGAGCTGCGTGAGGCTGGGCAACCCGATGGTCCGGGTGACGGGACCGAGAAGCCCTCGCGTGAAGGTGGGGAGGGCGCATCATGAAGACCGTGAATGCGGACGTGGTAGTCGTGGGCTCGGGGGCCGGTGGAGGCACAGTGGCACAGGAGTTGGCCCCCCTCGTTGCCGCAGGAAAGCGGGTCCTGGTCCTGGAGCGGGGGCCCCGTTTCCTGGACGAGGAGTTCAACGGCAGGGAGCTGGAGATGGCGGATGCCCTCTACCTGGACTCTGGAGGCTTCCTCACCGCCGATGGTGCCATGACCCTGGCGGTTGGCCAGGCCTACGGTGGGTCGACGGTGGTGTACACGGGGACCTCTCTCCACGCTCCGGCCCGTGTCATCGATGGGTGGGGGGTTCCGGGCCTGACCCACGAGGACGTGGTGGCCCGGTCCAGGAAGTATGCCGACGAGAACAACGTCCACAAGCTCGAGGGGAGGGAGATCAACGACAACAACCGCCTCTTCGTGGAGGGGGCCAAGGCGGCCGGGTACACGCCCGAACAGTTCCCGGTAAACGTGAAGGGTTGTCTCGGCTCCAGCCTCTGCAACCTGGGGTGTCCCAACGGCGCCAAGCAGGGCACCCACAAGGTTCAACTTCCAAGAGCTGAAGCCGCCGGGGTGGAGGTGGTGACCAGGGCCGATGTGGTCGGGATCGGCGATCGGACCTTGAACGTCATAGTTCGCCCCAGGGAAGCCGGCGCTATGGGTGCCGACTCGGAATGGGAACCGGGGGAGTACCTGGTAAAGGCCGAGGTCGTTGTGCTGGCGGGAGGGGTTCTGGGCACCGCGCCCTTGCTTCAGCATAGCGGGTTCGGCTCGACGCTACCCAAGTTGGGCCAGGGGTTCACTTGCCACCCTGCCTTCATCCTGGTGGCTGAGCACCCGGAGGAGATCACCAACGACGTGGGGCACCCCAAGAGCTTCTTCGTGGACCGGGGGGTGGAGGAAGGATTCGTCCTGGAAACCTGCATGTACTTCCCCTTCGTCACTGCCA
>JBDRDQ010000428.1:0-5227 GCA_043820695.1 Gemmatimonadota bacterium
TCGTGGCCGTCCTGACGGTGGCTTTCGGGGGCGCCAAGTTGGGGGTTCTACTTCACCCGGGCCGGAGGCTGGTGGGGCGACTGGTGGTGGTGGAAATCGGATTTCCTCCTGTGGGGGAAGACACTTTTCAGGGGAGTCTCATCACTCCCGGGTGGGTGACTCGGCGCCTTCCGAGGAGGGATCCAGACACTCACAAGAACGCTGTGGGAGCCCTCCTACTGGTGGCGGGACGATCGGGGATGGCGGGGGCCGCCATTCTTGCTGCCCGTGCCGCTCTCCGAACCGGGGTCGGGTTCTTACGAATCGCATCCTCACCTGAGAACCGGAGCATTCTCCAGGAAGCCGTTCCGGAGGCGGTTTTCGTCGACGCCACGGACGAGAGTGCGCTGCCGGAGGCCGTCGAAGCCTCAAGGGCTTTGTGCGTGGGGCCCGGCCTAGGCACCGGGGAGGAGGGGCGAAAGATCCTCGAGTTGGTGCTGGAATCCCAGGGGCGGCAAGCACTTCTCCTCGACGCGGACGCCCTGAACCTCATCTCCATGGGTCAGGGTCGGCGCCTTCCGGAGATCGGCGAGGCTCGAGACGTGGTCCTGACCCCTCACCCGGGCGAGATGTCGCGACTTACCGGGATGGACCAAAAGAGTATCGCCATTGGCCGCCCGAAGGTGGCCCTGAGCTTCGCGAAGGAAACGGCGTGCACGGTCCTTCTCAAGGGCATGCCCTCCCTGGTAGCCACCCCCGGTTCTCGACTCTACGTGGACACCATCGGAAGTTCCGATCTGGCCTCCGCCGGAATGGGGGATGTCCTCTCGGGGGTCATCGCGGCCTTCCTGGCCCAGGGTTCGTTGCCCCATGAAGCGGCGTCCCTGGGGCTTCACGTTTCAGGGAGGGCCGCCGCCCGAACCGGCCTGGGGGTGAGCTTGACTCCGGGAGACGTGGTGGAGGCCATGCCCGGGGCCCTTCGGGAAGAGGGCGAAGGAGATTCGGAGCTGGACTTCCCCTTCCTCCTTTTCGATCAGGATCCCGCTCGGTGACGCCGACCGGGGAGGCCGGGGAGGCCGGAGGGATCGGAGAGGCCGGATGGACCGGAGAGGCCGGATGGACCGGAGAGGCCGGATGGACCCCTAGAGGAAGAAACTCAACCGGGTGGTCTTGGGTCCAGGTGGGGAGTTCGACCTCATCCGGCAACTCGTGGGCCCGGAGGAACCGCTTTCCCAGGGGGTTCTGGTGGGGCCCGGTGACGATTGCACGGTGCTGGAGGGAGGGTTGGTGGTCAGCACCGACCTAAGCGTGGAGGGAGTCCACTTCAGGCGGGAGTGGGTCACCCTGGAGGAGGCCGGGTACCGGGCCGCCGCCGCCGCCCTTAGCGATCTGGCGGCCATGGCGGCTGCACCCATCGGTGCCCTCCTTTCCATGGCACTGGACCCCCTGAGGGCATCGAATGATGCTTTGGAACTGCAACGGGGCGCGGCAGAGGCTTGCCGACTCGAGGGTATCCGGATCCTGGGAGGGGACCTAGCCCGGTCCTCCGGGCCCCTGGTCCTCGACATCGTGGCCCTCGGCCGATCGGATTCACCGGTCCTCAGGGCCGGGACGGAGGTCGGCGATGAGCTCTGGGTGACGGGGTGGCTGGGAGGGAGCGGAGCGGCGGTGGCCCTCTGGAATCAGGGGAGCCATCCCCCCGACGATCTGCGAGAGGCCTTCGTTCGCCCTCGGCCCAGGATTCGGGAAGCCCTCTGGCTTGCGGGTCGGGTCTCCCTTCACGGGCTCATCGATCTCTCGGATGGGCTTGCCGGTGACACGGGCCATCTCGCCGCCGCCTCCGGGCTGTCCTTGGTCTTGAGGGAGGCTTCGATCCCTTCTCATCCCGCCCTCCGAGGATTTCCGGGCCAGGGTGACGACCCCCTTCACTTCCCCCTGGAGGGGGGTGAAGATTACGAGTTGTGCTTCACGGTCGCCCCTGGAAGCCTCGATGAATGGGTGGGCCCCTTCCAGGATACTTTTGGGATCCCGCTGACGAAGGTGGGACGGGCGACCGAGGGAGCGGGGGTTTTTCTGGAAGCGGCCGGGGGTAGGATCAGGCCCTTGGAGAAGCATGGTTTCAGTCATTTTTCGGGTGAGGAGGAAGGGTGATCAGGACCTTTTGGGTTTTCCTGGTGGGGTTCTTCTCCACTTTCTTTCACGCGGGCAACGTGGTCCTCAGGGTCCATTTCTGGCGCCGGAATCTCCATTGTGCCTGCGACAAGGCCGCCCGGAGGTGGTCACAGAACATTCTCTGGGCCGCCAATGTTCGAGTGAACATCGAAGGGCTTGAGAACCTCCGAACCGATGAGCCGCAGATCGTCGTCTCCAACCATCAATCCTGGTTCGACGTCTTCGCGTTGGCGGCCCACCTTCCGGTTCGGTATCGCTTCGTGGCAAAACAGGAACTGGGCGGGATCCCCATCTTCGGCAAGGCCTGGAAGTCCTGCGGCCACGTCTCGGTGGACCGGGGAAACAGGGAGGCCGCCATCGAATCCCTTGACCAGGCCTGGCGGGAAATCCATGAGGAGAAGTTGACCATGGTCCTTTTCCCTGAGGGGACGCGGTCACCCGACGGCCGGTTGAAGCAGTTCAAGAAAGGGGCTTTCGTCATGGCGGTGCAGGGGCAGGTGCCTTTGGTACCGGTGGCGGTGGTGGGGAGCCGAGAGATCATGCCGAAGGGGAGTCTGAAGGTCCGAAGCGGATCCATAACACTCCGGATCGGTACTCCGATTCCAACCGCTGGGTCGACGATCCGGGACCGGAATAGCCTCCTCGATGCCTCCTGGGATGCCATCGCCGCCCTGAAAGGGGATGAGGACGGGCCGGGCAAAAAACATCTTCTGTAAGCGAGGAATGAACGTGTCAGCCATCGTGGACATTCGAGGTCGTGAGATTCTCGACTCCCGGGGTAATCCCACCGTGGAGGCGGAGGTTTTTCTCGAGACTGGCGCCCAAGGCCGGGCAGCCGTTCCGAGCGGAGCCTCCACCGGGGAGCACGAGGCGGTGGAGCTCCGGGACAAGGATCCGAAGCGTTTTCTGGGGAAGGGGGTCCTGAAGGCCGTTCAGCACGTGAACGGAGAGATCCGGGAGGCGGTCCGGGGCTTTGAGGCACGGGAGCAACTGGACATCGACCGCACTCTCATAGAGCTGGATGGGACTCCCAACAAGGGGCGGTTGGGTGCGAACGCCATTCTTTCCGTATCGATGGCGGTGGCCCGAGCAGCAGCGGCCGAAAACCGCCTCCCGCTCTACCGATACCTGGGGGGGCCGGACGCCTGTCTCCTACCCGTCCCCATGATGAACATTCTGAACGGGGGGTCTCACGCACCCAACAACGTGGACATCCAGGAGTTCATGGTGATGCCGGTGGGGGCCGAAAGCTTCTCCCATGGCTTACGGATGGGAGCCGAGATCTTCCATCACCTCAAGAAGGTCCTCACTGAGCAGGGAAAAAACACGGCGGTCGGCGACGAGGGCGGGTTCGCCCCGGATCTGGCCAGCAATGACGACGCCGTCGAGGTGGTCCTCCTTGCCGTGGAGCGGGCGGGGTACCGCGCCGGGGAGGATGTCGTATTGGCCATCGATGCCGCCGCCAGCGAGTTCTACTCCGAGGAGGGCGAGTACGTCTTCCGATGGTCATCGGGGGAGAGGATGGATTCGGCGGGAATGGTGGACTTCTGGGCCGATTGGCTCAAGAAGTACCCCATCCGTTCCGTGGAAGACGCCCTGGATGAGAACGACTGGGACGGATGGAAGGCCCTCACCGACCGAGTGGGGGATGAGGTCCAGATCGTGGGGGACGATATCTTCGTTACCAACCCGGTTCGCCTCGAGCGGGGGATTAGGGAGGGCGTGGGAAATGCCATCCTCATCAAGGTGAACCAGATCGGGACGCTCACGGAAACGCTACAAGCCATTCGGATGGCCGATGAGGCCGGATACAAGTCCGTCATCTCCCATCGGTCTGGCGAGACGGAAGACACCTTCATCGCCGACCTCGCCGTTGCTACAGGGGTAGGCCAGATCAAGACCGGTAGTGCCAGCAGAACGGACCGGGTGGCCAAGTACAACCAACTGCTACGGATCGAAGAATCTCTCGGTGGGAAGGCCCGGTATCCAGGGAGAGGCCTATGGCAAAAGTAAGGCGGCTGATTCTGCCGACACTCCTGGGGTTGGCGGTCTACTACGCCCTCTTCGGGGGTGACTACTCCCTTCTGGAGCTGCAGAGGGCCCGGAGCGAAATCAGGGTCCAGGAAGTAGAACTGACCCTTCTCCGGGCGGAAGTCGAGTATCTACGGGCCAGAGCCGACTCCCTGCAATACGACTCTGCCACCCTGGAGAGGCTCGCTCGTGAGAGCTTCGGAATGATCCGGGATGGGGAGATCCTCTACCGGATGACTGAGCCGAAGGATACGGCGGCGGACACCCTGGGGTAGGTTAGGCCTCAGTCCTCCTCGACCGGGACCTTTTCCTTAATCTTTTCCCTTCCGGATCCGAGGCCCAGAATCGCTTTGGCCGTTTCCGCCAGAAGCTGAGTCTCGGTCCCTTCCGGCAGGGACAGACCCTCCTCATCAACGGCCTCATGGTCCTTGATCTCCTCCGCCGTCATCGGTTTTCCGGGACCCCTGGCGATGGCTCCGAAAAGCTCCATGGGAATGGGGAATACCATGGTGGAGTTGTTCTCCGCAGCGATCTCTACCGCCGTCTGCATGAACCGGAGCTGGATTGCCACCGGGTGCTTCTCGATGATGTTCGCTGCCAGGGCGAGCTTCTTGGAAGCCTGATATTCCCCTTCGGCCGCGATGACCTTACCCCTCCGCTCCCGCTCGGCCTCGGCCTGCTTGGCCATGGCCCGCTTCATCTCCTTGGGAAGATCGATGTCTTTGATCTCGACGCCCGTGACGTCGATGCCCCAGGGGTCCGTGCCTTCATCGATGATCTGGCGAACGATCTCGTTGATCTGTTCCCGTTCAGCCAGGAGTTCGTCCAACTCGGACTGGCCGATGACGCTCCGGAGGGTGGTCTGCGCCAACTGGCTGGTAGCGTAATAGTAATCTTCGATTTCCACCACCGCCTTGGCTGGATCCGCCACCCGGAAGTAGACCACCGCATTCACCGAGAGGCTGACGTTGTCTTTGGTGATGGTGTCCTGGGGTGGGATGTCCAGAGCCACGATCCGCAGATCCATCTTCCGCATTCGTTCCAC
>JBDRDQ010000429.1:0-2164 GCA_043820695.1 Gemmatimonadota bacterium
GGTGGTGGACGAACTGGCGGACCTCATGATGACGGTCCAGTCCGAGATCGAGAAGCCGCTGACCTTCCTGGCCCAGAAGGCCCGGGCCATCGGCATCCATCTCCTGGTGGCCACCCAGCGTCCCAGCGTCAACGTCATCACGGGGCTCATCAAGGCCAACTTCCCCACCCGGGTGGCCTTCCGGGTGACCTCCAAGACCGACTCCCGCACCATCCTGGACCAGAACGGCGCCGACGCCCTCCTGGGCAACGGCGACATGCTCTTCCTCCCCACGGGGAGCAGCGAGCCCATCCGCATCCAGGGAGCCTTCCTCTCCACGGAAGAGACCGAGCGCCTCATCGCCTGGTATCGGGACCAGGCAGCCATTCGGGCCGAAGCAGCGTCTCACCATGAGGAGAAGTGGCCCGGCGAGGAGGACATCCTGGCGGTGGTCCGGAGCATGGAGGCCGAGTCCACCATGGAGGAGGGGGGGCTGGGGGAGGAACTGGAGCGGGACGACCTATTCTGGGAGGCTGCGGAGGTGTGCATCCAGCACAACCAGGGATCCACTTCCCTGCTGCAGCGGCGCCTGAAGATCGGCTACGGCCGGGCCGCACGCGTCGTGGACCAGCTCCACGATGCCGGGGTACTGGGACCCCCCGATGGCTCCAAGGCCCGGGAGGTCCAACTCACCCTGGCGGACCTGGAGTTCCTGCGAAGAGGAGAGGAAGAGTCATGAGGAGGTTGGTGGGTGTGGGGCTGGCCGGGACGCTGATGGTCGCGGTGGCCGGCGCGGCGCCATGGAGCCCTCCCCCCGGGGAGGTCCAGCCCGTCGTGGGCGCTGCCTCCCGCCAGGAGGCCCGTGCCCTTGCCCTCCTGGAAGAGGCGGGGCGCCGATACCGGGAGGTCCAGTCCTTCTGCGCCGACTTCGAACAGCAGATGGTGATCCCTCTCCTGCGGGAGACCACCCGCTCCAAGGGTGTCCTCTGCCAGGAGCGCCCCAACCGGCTGGCCATGCGCTTCACCGACCCCGCCGGGGACGTGGTGGTGGCCGACGGCCAGTACTTCTGGGTGTACTTCCCCAGCGCCGATGCCGGACAGGTGCTCCGCTTCAGCATGGCCACCCGCCCCGGGGGGTTCGACTTCCAGGAGGAATTCCTCTCGGAACCGGGGGCCAAGTATGAGTTGCAGTATCTGGGGGAGGAGACGGTGGGGGGCCGCAGAACGCACCTCCTGTCGGCGGTTCCCAGGCAGCCCCTCACCTTCACCCGGGCCCGCATCTGGCTCGACGCCGAGCGCTCCCTCATCCTCAGGGCGGAGATCGGCCAGGAGAACGGTTCCGTCCGGACCGTGACCCTGTCGAGCCTGCGCCTGAACCCGTCCCCCGATCCGGAGCGTTTCCGCTTCACCCCTCCGCCGGGGGCCCAGGTGATTCCCCGCGCCCCCCTTCCATGAGGCCTGACCAGCCGGCGCGGCCGTCGGCGTGCCGCCTGCCCGCGAACCCGGGGGGGACGCCTCCTTGAAGCGCCGGGACCTTCCCGTCATCCCCCTTTCCCCTCAGCCGGTGCGCCCCGTGGTGGGCCCCGGCGCTCGGGCGGTGCGCCTGGATCTGGAGTCCGTCGGGCCTGCCGAGGGCCCCCGCATCGGCCTGGTGACGCTGGGTTGCGACAAGAACACCGTGGACAGCGAGCACATGATGGCCGCCCTGGTGGGGCATGGGGCCCGGGTCTCCAGCGAGGTGGAGGGCTCCGACGTGGTCATCGTGAACACCTGCGGGTTCATAGAGGCCGCCAAAGAGCAGTCTATCGAGACCATCCTGGGTGCATGCGAACTGAAGGAGGCGGGGGAGGTCAGGGTGGTGGTGGCTGTGGGATGCATGGTGGAGCGCTACAAGGATGAGCTCGCCCAGGAGATACCCGAGGTGGACCTTTTCCTGGGGCTATCGGAGCTCAATGGCTTGGTGCCGGCCCTCCGGAGCCGGGGCCTCCTTGCGGAAGAGGACGATCTGGTTCCAAACCTGGAGCGCCCCCTCCGGATTCTGGCCACTGAGACCCCCCACACCTCCTTCCTGAAGATCAGCGAGGGGTGTGATCACTCCTGTGCCTTCTGCGCCATTCCCCTCATGCGCGGCCTCCATAGGTCCTCCCCTGTTGCCGAGCTGGTCCGGGAGGCCCGGGCACTGGAG
>JBDRDQ010000430.1:0-6493 GCA_043820695.1 Gemmatimonadota bacterium
CCCGCCCCCTGACGTCCGCTCCTCTCTTCCGTTACCTTCCGCTCTGCGGGATTCCCACCTTGAGCCCTCGGTTCCGGGGGCAACACTCGCTCACAAGACTGCGTAAGCTTATCGAGCCGGATGTTCCGGCCGGCCTGCTTAGCGCCTAAGAAACCGGACAATCACTTGGCTTTTTCTGCCCTCAAGCTGCACCCGACCCTGCTTCGAGGCGTCGAGGACCTGGGCTTCGTACGCCCCACCCCCATCCAGTCGCAAAGCATTCCCCACGCCCTCGAAGGCCGGGACATCCTGGCCAACGCGGTCACAGGAAGCGGCAAGACCGCCGCCTTCCTCCTGCCCATCCTACACCGGTTGGTGGATCTACCCCGAGGCACGACCCGTGCGTTGGTGCTGGCTCCAACCCGGGAGCTGGCCCTCCAGACTCTGGACGATTGCCGAGCGCTTGCACGGCACACTGGCCTTACGGCTGCTGCCGTCCACGGCGGAGTCGGCATGGGCCCCCAGGAGAAGGCGTTTCAGAAGGGCGCCGATGTCATCGTCGCCACCCCCGGGCGGCTGCTGGATCACTTCGGGCGCGGTCATGCTGCCCTGTCGGGGCTTGAATTCCTGGTTCTGGATGAAGCTGATCGAATGCTGGACATGGGCTTTCTCCCCGACATCCGGCGTGTGCTCGCGCACATCCCCAAACCCCGGCAGACTTTCCTGTTCAGCGCCACCATGCCTGCTCCCATCGAGGCGCTCACGCGCGAGATCCTCCGGGCGCCGGTGAGGATCGCCCTTCAGCTCCGGGCAGCGCCGGCCCGAGGCGTGACCCATGCCGTGTACCCCGTGCCCTCGGCCCTGAGGGGGGCGTTGTTGGTGGAGCTCCTGAAGAGGGGTCCCGTGGACGACGCGCTGGTTTTCACCCGCACTAAACACCGCGCGGACCGGCTGACCAAACTCCTGATCCGCAACGGCGTCTCAGCCGAGCGCATCCACGGGAACCGATCCCAGGCCCAGCGAACGAAGGCCCTTGCGGGCTTCAAAGCTGGGGAGTTCAGGGTCCTGGTGGCCACCGACATCGCTGCCCGAGGAATCGACGTGGAGGCCCTGGGACACGTGGTGAACTTCGACGTGCCCGTCGTTCCCGACGACTACATCCACAGGGTGGGACGAACCGCCCGAGCCGACCTCACCGGGGAAGCCTTCACTCTGGTCGCGCCGGAGGACGAGGTCGACATCCGGCGCATTGAACGTGCTGTGGGATCGACCCTGCCCCGGGTACGCCTGGAGGGGTTCCCCTACGAGGCCACGCCGGGCGAGCCTCTGGAGGTGCCCATCGGTGAGCGGATCAGAGTTATCCGTGCCAAGAAAGCCGAGGACCGGGACCGAGCTGCTGCCAAGGTGGCCAAGAAGGGCCCCTATGGCGGCCCTGCCGTTAGCGCCCGGCCTCGACGCCGGCGCTTCGGGAGCGGCCGTAGATAGAAGGCCTTATTTCGGACTGGAGTTACCCGGAGTCCTTCCGCTTGCAGAGCTGGGTTCGAGTCGACATCCTAGTCGAACAGCGGAATCCGAATTCGGCATCCTGCAGGGGCAATAGGGGTGAAGATGTCGGATCGTGTGGTCGTACCCCGACCCTTGGATGGGCACAGGGAGGGCAGGATGAGCCTTCGGCTGGCCGTTTTCGACATGGTCGGAACGACCGTTGAGGCGGGTGATGAAGTGCCTCGGTCGTTTCGGGAGGCGTTTCGCCGCTTCGGGGTGGAGCTGCCCGACGAAGCTGTAAAGGGGGTCCGGGGCCGCTCCAAGGAGGAGGCCATCGCTACCCTTATCGGGGCGTATCTTCCCCGAGAGGAGGATCCGAGGAAAACAGCCCGAGAGGTCTACGCTGACTTCAAAGAGCTGGTGCGTTCCAACTATGGATCCAAACCGACCCCGGTAGCTGGAGCGACGGAGGTTCTCGAGTGGCTCAGGAAGGCCGGAGTGAAAGTGGTTCTAACCACCGGCCTCGATCGGGAAACGGCAAATCAGATCGTACGCGGCCTTGGATGGGAGTCCCTTCGGTTGAGTGGCCTTGTGGCCGGGGACGATGTGCAACACGGGCGTCCGGCGCCTGATCTGATCCACACATCCATGCGCCGGGTGGGGGAAAACGATCCCAAGGCCGTCCTCACCGCAGGCGACACGGTATCAGATTTGCTGGCGGCGGTTGCGGCTGGAGTCGGTTGGAACGTCGGTGTCCTCACTGGGGCGCATTCTCGTGAGAGCATGGAAGCCCGACCTCACTCCGTCATCCTGGAAAGCCTTGGCGACCTTCCTCACTGGTTAGAAGAGGTGGGAGCGTTGGTGGTGCCATGAAACCTCCGGTGCGGCTCCTCGCGGGGCCGTCCATTCTAAGTCCCAGATCCTGGGTTTGAACAAGGAGTTGCCATGTGATGGCCAAGCGCTCGATTACGGACTATTCGGTTCACCCCTCCGTTTCCTATGCTCGTGCCATCCTGGAAAACCTTCCAGACAAGACAGGGCGACCGTTGGGGGAGTGGGTACGACTCCTCCGAGAAACCGGCCCGGCGGAGACCGATTCCCGGCGAGCCTGTCTGAAAGTGAAGCATGGCCTTGGCGGGACGACTGCACGGCTTATCGTCTACCGGGCCGAAGGCTGCGGTGCCGAGGATACCGATCCAAACGCCTATAAGGCGGCGGCCCATAGGTATGTTGAGGCCATGTACGGGGGCGCCAAGGAGGCCCTGAG
The DNA here is from genome assembly GCA_043820695.1 of Gemmatimonadota bacterium. Taxonomy (GTDB): domain Bacteria; phylum Gemmatimonadota; class Gemmatimonadetes; order Longimicrobiales; family Gaopeijiaceae; genus JABDNZ01. The sequence continues at coordinate 2,732 of JBDRDQ010000430.1, forward strand.
GCCCATTCACGACGGTCTGCTCCAGGTAGCCCTTGATTTGGGGACCGACGTGAAAATCTGCCCTTGCCAGACCATCGTGCCCCTCTATCGAACCCACGTCTTTGCTCAGATCAAACCGACCACCAAGACCCGCGTGGACCTGGGATTTGCCTTGAAAGGCGCATCCCCAGGGCTCCCCGAACGAATTCTCGAAACCGGTGGCCTCCAAAAGGGTGATAGGATCACGCACCGGATTCCCTTGACGGAGGAGGGCCAGATCGATGATGAGCTGGTCCGGTGGCTCGAAATCGCGTATCGAGGTGGCCTCGGATGAAGGAAATATATGAGAAGACCTCCCCCAAAGTAAGGCTGGAGATGGTCGGCCCTGAGAACCTGCCGGACTGTGGCATCGGGTGCCTCACGAATCCGAATCATGAAGGGTTCGGGCCGAAAGTCGACTGGCTGCGGAAGCGGTTCGAGGAGGGCCTCCGCTTCCTGTTGTTTCGTGACGAAATGGGAAAGCCGATGGCGTTCCTGGAATATGTGCCCGGGGAGTACGCTTGGCGTCCCGTCGATGCGGAAGGCTGGTTGTTTGTCCACTGCCTCTGGGTCTATTCCAGGGGGCAGAAAGTGGGAGGTTTGGGGGGGCGGTTGATTCGGGCCTGCGTCGAGGAAGCCCGAGGGATCGGGGTGATAGGGGTGGCGGCAATGGTCAGTGATGGTCCCTGGATGACGGGAAAGCAGGTGTTCCTCAAGAATGGTTTCGAGGAGATCGCAGAGACGGACCGATTCCAGTTGGTGATTCACCGCCTGAGGGAGGGGATGGAGCCGCGCTTCAGAGACATCAGCAGAAGGCTGGTGACCTACCAGGGGCTCAACGTCGTGTATTCCGCGCAGTGCCCGATGCTACCCAAATCGGTAAACGACCTGTCGGAGATGGCTGCGGAACACGGCCTGGAGCTGAAGGTCACCGTTTTGAACAGTGCCCGGGAGGCGCAGGACGCGCCTTCGTACTACGGGGTGTTCAATCTGGTCTGGAACGGACGGCTCCTGTCCGATCATTACGTGAGCAAGGGGCGTTTCAAGAATCTGCTGAAAAATGAGATCCTGGCCGGGGCGGACAGAGGATAGAGGCCCCTCGTGTGCGATAGAACGAATCAGGACTCCTTCCCGACCAGCCGGGGGTGAAGTACCGAGGCCTCGTCTTCTATTTGCGTCGCTTGGGGAACATCCACCCACGCTGGATGGCCGTTGGCTCTTCCACTGAGACAAAGGATTCCGGGGCCAGATCGTTCACCAGAGCACTGACAGCCGGCAAATCCCTTCGTTTTACCACGCTCACGATCAGATCCACCGGGCCTTCCCCGCCACGGCCCTGGAGCTGGGTCACTCCGTGACCGAAAGCCCGAAGGGCTTCGGCAAGTTCGGATCCATGGGCGGGAGCGAAAACCTGAACCGATGCGAATCCGAAGGCCAGGCGCCCCTCCAAAAGAAGGCCGACCCAATTCCCGGCCGCGAATCCCCCGGCGTATCCCAAAACATGCCATGGACTATCCAGATGTTGAATGGCCGTCCCGGCCGCCAGCAGCCAAATCAGGACCTCGAAAAAGCCAATCAAGGGAGCCCAGAGCCGTGCATTTCTCATGATCAGCAACATCCGCACGGTCGCCAGGGACACATCCGTGACTCGCATGAAGAAGATGAGCAAGGGCCCATAGGAGCTCATCAGCAACGCTTCCATATCTTGTTCTCCTAAATGAGGAGCCCGGACAGGTAGGACCTTCCCCCCTCCGGGGTGGGAGTCTAAGGGCCTTTTTCCCGGTCCGCGAGCTTTGTACCCTAAGAGGGTGCCTGCGAAACGCGTGTGGCGGAACGGTATGTCGCCGGGGCCGTCGAACCGTAGATTCCATCAAGGCCTTGGTGCCCAACGGCCCTTACCTCCAACTCTTGATCCGGGTGACCCGAATGCGATTCCAGGACAGACTCTTCCCCCTCCGCAGCCTTTCCGCCCTGGCTCTGGCCTGGATCATGGCCGGCATGGCCTTTCAAACCGCCTCGGCCCAGGATCCGGGAAAATCCGGTCCGGTGTTCGAAGATGGCCAGGCCCAGATCGTTCCGGCATTCGAGGACCCGGCCCAGTGGATTCGGGAGGAGCTGTGGGTGGAAACCGAGTTCGATACGGATGGGGACGGTAGGCCGGATCGGATGCATGTGGCCGTCGTGCGGCCTGGCCAGACCGCGACGGAGGGCCTGAAGGTTCCGGTGATCTATGAATCCAGTCCGTATTTCTCCGGGACGGCCCCACCGACCCTGGAATACTTTTGGGATGTGAGGCAGGGGGTCGGGGAGTTGTCTCCTGCCCGGACTCCGGCGCCGCTTATTCAAACCCGAGTTGCCCCGGGGATCTCGGATTCCCAGGTCACCACCTGGGTGCCGCGGGGGTTTGCGGTGGTTCACTCCGAAGCTCCCGGGACCGGGCTTTCGGAGGGATGCCCGACCGTCGGCGGGCCCCCTGAGGCCCTGGCCCCCAAAGCCGTTATCGATTGGCTGAACGGCCGAGCCAGAGGGTTCACCACCGTTGACGGGAAGGTGGAGGTCCTCGCTGATTGGAGCACCGGGAAGGTGGGGATGACGGGAACCTCGTATAACGGCACCATCCCGGTGGCCGCGGCCACCACAGGTGTCGAGGGCCTGGAGGCCATCATTCCGGTGGCCCCGAACAATTCCTATTACCGCTACTACCGGTCGAACGGCCTGATACGACACCCTGGGGGATGGCTCGGTGAAGACATCGATGTCCTCTACGATTTCATCAATAGCGGTGATCCGGCAGGGCGAGCCTACTGCAACGCCTCGATCCGGGACGGGGAGATGGGCGCTGGCCATGACAGGGCCTCCGGCGACTACAATGACTTTTGGGCCGGCCGGGACCTCATGACCGAACTGGACGGGATCAGGGCCGCTACCCTCATGTCCCACGCCTTCAATGACTGGAACGTGATGCCCGAGCATAGCGTCCTGGTCTACGAGTCCCTCAAGGCAAGAGGGGTTCCGGCTCAGGCCTATTTCCATCAGGGTGGCCATGGCGGGCCTCCCCCCATGGAACTCATGAACCGGTGGTTCACCCGCTACCTGTATGGGATCGAGAACGGGGTGGAAGACGATCCCCGGGCCTGGATCGTTAGGGAGGATGCCGAGCGCACCGATCCGACGCCTTATCCGGACTATCCCAACCCGGACGCCTCACTTGTTACGCTCAACCCTAGTGTGGGGGGAAGCCAGGTGGGGGGCCTCGGCCTCCGGGCCGAACCGGGGCAGGGGATGGAAACCCTGATCGACAACTTCTCCTTCAGCGGAGCCACCCTTGCCAAGGCCGAATGGACGAACCATCGCTTGCTCTATGCGACCCCGGAGCTGACAGAGGCGGTACACATCTCCGGTACCCCCAGGATTTCCATTCGACTGGCATCCAGTGAGCCGGCCGCGAACCTATCGGTCTGGCTGGTCTCCCTTCCCTGGACGGAGGGTAGGGTTCCAAGGGGAGGTTTGATCACTCGGGGGTGGGCCGATCCTCAAAACCACTCCTCACTGACCCACGGTGAGCCGCTGGTGCCAGGCCAGTTCTACGATCTGACCTTCGATCTGCAACCGGACGACCAGATCATCCCGGCGGGTCAGAAAATAGCGCTGATGATCCTTTCGAGTGACCGTGAGTTCACGCTATGGCCGCCCCCGGGCACCGAGCTCACTGTGGATCTTGATTCCACCCACATCGAATTACCT
>JBDRDQ010000431.1:0-6713 GCA_043820695.1 Gemmatimonadota bacterium
GACCCCGTAGATCCGTGCCACGCTGGAGCCTTCGGCCAGCCTTGCCGGAAAGGCCCCCAAGCGCATGGTCCCTCCCTTTGTGGTGACCTTGAGCTGGGAATCCATGAGACAGATGACGGGGTGGGGGGATTCTTTGTCGAACTCGAAAGAATGGGAGTACTCCAACCCCGCCACGTTTCGAGCGAACTCTATGACAGCGCACTGAAGACCCAAGCAGATCCCGAAGAAGGGCACGCCTCCTTCCCTGGCCCATCGGATCGCCTCGATCATTCCCTCGATTCCTCGTTGGCCAAAGCCACCGGGGATGAGGATTCCGCCGAATTCTTCCAGCTCCGCCACGGGATGACCGGTCTCATACCGTTCACTGGAGAACCATTCGATCTCGACCCCGACGTCATTGGCGATTCCGCCATGGGTCAGGGCCTGCTGAATGGACTTGTAGGAGTCCACCAGCTCCGTGTATTTGCCGACAACCGCGATCCGCACCGGGCCGCCCGATGGTGACCGGATCCGCTCCACCATTCCCCGCCATTCGCTCAGATCCGGGGCTTCCGTTTCCAGCCCCAACCGATCCACCACGAAGTCATCGAGTTTCTGGCGTTTCAGCTCTAAGGGCACCGCGTAGATGGTGTCCACATCCAACATCTGAATTACACCGTTCAGGTCGACGTTGGTAAAGAGGGCGATTTTTTTCCTGAGGCCTTCGTCCATCGGATGCTCGGTCCGGCAGATGACGATGTCGGGTTGGATCCCGATCTGCATGAGTTCCCGGACGGAGTGCTGGGTGGGCTTTGTCTTCAGCTCCCCGGCTGCGGCCAGGTAGGGCACGAGAGTAAGGTGGATTACGAGTGAATTCCCACGGCCCACGTCCTGCCTGAACTGCCGTATGGCTTCAAGGAAGGGGAGGCTCTCGATGTCCCCCACCGTTCCCCCGATCTCCGTGATGACCACGTCCATATCGGGGGCGAGCCGACTGATGCTCCCCTTGATCTCGTCGGTGATGTGGGGAATGACCTGGACGGTGGAGCCCAGGTAATCTCCCCGGCGTTCCTTGTCGATGACGTTCTGGTAAACCCTGCCCGAAGTGATGTTGTTGGCCTGGCTCAGCGAGGCGTCCAGGAACCGCTCGTAGTGCCCCAGATCGAGATCCGTCTCCGCACCGTCATCGGTGACGTAGACCTCACCGTGCTGGAAGGGAGACATGGTCCCGGGATCAACGTTGATATAGGGATCGAACTTCTGGAGGGTGACCCTCAGACCCCGCTCCTTGAGAATCCGGGCCAAGGACGCAGCAGCGATACCCTTCCCGAGGGAGGAAACCACGCCGCCGGTGACAAAGATGTACTTGGTCGAGCTTTCAGTCGGTTCCGTCATCGATCCCCTTTGGATTGACGAGATGCATAGAGTTCCAGGAGTTTCTCTTCCGTCCTGGCCACGTCGGCCGGCGTATCCACCCCAGGATCCGCCGACCCAACCACCGCCACCCCGATCCGCGCGCCGGAGCCCAGGGGCCTGAGCTGCTCGAGTTTCTCCAACTCCTCCAGCGCAGACGGGGCCTGGGCCACCCAGTTTTCCAGAGCCTCCGGAGTGTAGGCATAGATACCAATGTGGCGGAGGAAGGGCTCCCGCCCCAGTTCCTCCGGAGTAGGCTTGTCGTCCCGCTTGAACGGAATCGGTGACCTGGAGAAATACAGGGCTCGCCCCGACTGGGCCCGGACAACCTTCACTACGGAGGTGGCCTTCCGGGTTTCCAGGTCCATGAGTGGGGTGGCGCAGGTCCCGATCTCCCAACCCCTGTCCCGGACCAGCTCGATAGCAGCCGCCAGGTGGGCCTCTTTCAAGAGGGGTTCGTCCCCCTGGATGTTGGCGATGACCTGGAAGTCGGAGTACTTCTCCAGGCGAGCCACCTCTGCCACCCGGTCAGTCCCCGAGGGATGATCGGATGAGGTCAACTCCACGAGTGCTCCCATGGCACGGCAGACCTCCGCCACCTCCTCCGAATCCGTGGCGACCACGGCTTCGTCCAAGATCTTCATACCTTCAACCCGGCGCCAAACCCACTCGATGAGAGGGCGGCCGAGGAGGGGATAAAGGGGCTTGTTGGGGAGGCGGGTTGAGGCGAGCCGAGCCGGGACGATGCCCAGAACGCGGCCACTCATAGGCGCCATCCGGCGCCGGGAAACGGGTCCGACGATGCAATTTTCACGCCAGTAAAGGTAGAGAAGGGGGTAGCCGTGGGCAAGGAATTCGGCGAGAAGATGTCAATTTCGCACCGGAGGGGTCCGGAGGCCCTGGGGTAGCTTCCTACAGGGCCAAAAAGTTTTCCAGGAGGTTGACCCCTCCCTCCGAGAAGAGGGATTCCGGGTGGAACTGCACCCCCCAAATGGGAAAGGCCGCATGCCGGATTCCCTGGATCTCCTCCCCGAAATCCTCCGGATCGGACCAGGCCACGACCTTCAATTCGTCGGGGAGAGCGGCGGGGTCGGTGACCAGGGAGTGATACCGGGTCACTGTCAAAGGGTCCGGTAACCCCTGGAAGATCCCCTCCCCCGTGTGGTGCACCGAAGCCGTTTTCCCGTGCATGAGCCGGCAGGCCTTTACGGTCCTGCCTCCGAAGGCTTCACCGATCGCCTGATGCCCCAGGCAAACCCCGAGGAGGGGAGTAGTGGGGCCCAGCTCCCGGATGAGGTCGACGCTAACCCCGGCCTCCCGTGGGGTGCAGGGTCCCGGGGAGATGAGAACCTTCTCGGGAGCCATAGCCCGGATCTCCTCCACCGAGGCCTCGTCGTTTCGAAGCACTCGGATGTCGGCGCCGAGCTCCCCAAGGAGTTGGATTAGGTTCCAGGTGAAAGAATCGTAATTGTCCAGAACGAGAATCATGCCGAAGGATCAAGCCTTCCCCCCGCCCGCACAAGGGCTCGCGGCCAGGAACATCGGGGCCATCTCGGGACCAGAAACATGAGCGGGAGTCTGACAGGCAGGCCCTGGACACCTCGCGCATTCCAGGCCATCCTGCCAGAACCCGGAAAGAACGGGGAAAGGTGAGCCGTACGGGGTGTAGGAGGATCTCATGTATCGACGATGCTTGGTTTGCAATACACCCTTTCCACCCAATGAGAGCCTGGAGCATTTCCCCCTGGGCCTCCGGGTGGCCTTCGACCCGAGCCGTGGTCGGCTGTGGGCCATCTGCAAAGACTGCAAGCGCTGGAGCCTGGCTCCCATCGAAGAACGCTGGGAGGTCCTGGACGAGCTGGAGAAGATCGTCCGGGATGGGGCTCGGCTCCTGTCTCAGACCGAGAACATCGCCCTGCTACGCTCGGGGCGGCTGGAAATCGTTCGGGTGGGCCGGGCCAATCTTGCGGAACAATCCTGGTGGCGGTACGGGACCGAGTTGGCCACCCGTCGGAAAAACTACAAGACCCTTTCCACGGCCGGGGCGGTGGGAGCCGGGGCTGCCATTTGGGGAGGAATGGCACTGGGGGGACTCGGGTTCATAGGCGCATGGATTCTCTGGGACAAGCTCCCGGGGACCATTCCCGGCGCTGCCCGGTGGTTCCGGTACGGGGGGGACGTCTGGCGAGGCCGGGCCAGGTGCCTCCGCTGCGGCCACACCTTCCATCGGGTGCCTTATCGGAAGAGAGGGGATCTCATTCTCCGGCATACCGGTGAACTGGAGCCGACCGGCATGGCATTCCGATGCCCTCGGTGCGGAGACCATCGAGAGGGCGGGCTCCATCTACACGGGAGACAGGCAGAACATACACTCAGGCGGGTTTTGGCTTACCATCACTTCGAGGGTGCCTCGGAAAAGACGGTATCCAGCGCCACGCGCCTTATCCAGGAGGCTGGCTCCCCCTCAGACCTCACTCGGATTCTTCTGAAGGACGGAAAACGGTTGGCCGATCTCGGTCGGACCGGGGGGATCGCCCTGGAAATCGCGGCCAACGAGTCCTCCGAGCAGCGGCTTCTGGAGCTGGAGTTGAGTGAGCTGGAGGCTCACTGGGAGACCGAAGAAGAGTTGGCCGCCATCATCGATGGTGAGCTCACCCCCCTTCCCCTCCTGGAAACCCTTCGGAGAAGGGTGGCAGGCCAGGCTTGAGGGCTCTGGATCCGCTCGGAATCACCTTTCAGGGAATCGCTCCCCAACCCTTGCATTCCAGGTTAGACTACTCTGAGAGTCGGCCCCGCCCCGAAGACATCGGGACGGGCCCCTCCATTTCACCTGGCTTTTGGCAGGGAACATCATTATGTGGCGGAAGCACCGGGGATCCGTACCTCTCCTTCTCCTTCTCATTTGTTCGGTTTTCGGGTGCCAGAGGACCGAACTGAAGGACCCCCCCGACACCCCTCCCGTGGTGGTCGTCTCCATTTTCCCCATCGGGGACCTGACCCGACAACTTGTAGGGGAGCTGGCGAGGGTCGAAGTCCTCCTCCCCCCGGGAGCCTCCCCGGCCACCTTCGATGTGACGCCCCGGCAGCTCAGGGACCTCCAGAGGGCGAGTTTGTACTTCATGATCGGGGGCGGCCTGGACGAGTGGGTCTCCCGGTTACCCGAGGCTTCCGGTGGGGACTCTCCCGTGGTCAGACTCTCTGACGGCGTCCCTCTTCTAGCCGGAGAAAACGACGGCCACGGGCACGATGATGGCTCTGGTAACCCCCACATCTGGCTCGATCCCATCCTGGTCCGGGATGAGATTCTTCCAAAGCTGGAAAAAGCCCTGCAGGCGGCTTTCCCCGATTCCGCGGGGCCGATCGGTGCCCGAGCCAGCGTGGTGGCCGACTCCCTCACAGCTCTGGACGAGGAGATCAGAGAAGCGCTTCGGCCCCTGGAGCGCCGGTCCTTCATCGCCACCCATTCGGCGTGGGTATACTTCGCCGCCCGGTACGGATTGGAGGAGGCGGGGGTTGTCCATACCGATGCAGGTCAGGACCCGTCCAGCCGGGAGATGGCCGACCTTCTGGAACTGGCCCGGGTCCGTGGAATCAACTGCCTCTTCACGGAACCTCAGCTTGGTGAGATGGCGGTAAGGGCGCTGGCCACGGAGCTCTCCCTTCCCACTTGTTTGCTGGACCCCCTCGGGGGCCCCGATCAGGAGGGTCGGGAGGGGTACTTCCAACTCCTCCGGTTCAATACCCGGCAACTGGTGCTTGGCCTGGGAGGATCCGGAACGTGACCTGCCCCAGGTGCCAAGGCTCCGCACTGGAGTTGACGGACGTTTGGTATTCCTACGGGGCCCGGAAGGTGCTGGAGGGGGTCTCCATGGAGGTCCCGGCCGGGTCCTTCGCAGCCCTCATCGGACCCAACGGTGCGGGGAAGTCCACCCTGCTCCGCCTCGTTCTAGGGATCCTCAAACCCCAGCGAGGAACCGTTTCACTCTTCGGGAGGCCACCCGGCAAGCACGGCCAACCCATCGGATACGTCCCCCAGGGAATCAACCTCCCAAGAGGCTTCCCGCTCTCGGTCGAGGATATCGTCCTGATGGGGCGGTACGGAAACCTGGGCCCTGTGCGGAGGCCGTCCCGTGCGGACCGGGACCGGGTTCGGGGAGCCCTGGATCAGGTGGGGACGGCCCACCTGACCGGCAGGAGGTTCGAGGATCTTTCCGGCGGCCAAAAACAGCGAGTGCTGATCGCAAGGGCCTTGGTGGGGGATCCCTGTCTATTGATCCTGGATGAGCCCACATCAGGTCTGGACCCAGCCGCGAGGGCCAGCTTCTACGGGCTGATCTGCGACCTTCAACGTGCCCGAGGCCTGACTCTGTTCTGTGTCTCCCACGACGTCGAGGACGTGGCCCAACACGCCCAAACCCTGATTCTCCTCGACCACACGGTCCGGGCGACCGGGGCCCCCGAGGACGTGCTGAGGAGCATGGCGGTGCCGGAAGTCTACCATTTCCCTCCCCCCCATGTTCACCGCGATCCGCACCCTTCCGTGGGTAGTAAGGAATACGAAGGGCCCTCGGCGGAATGGGTTGAGCCATGATGGAGTTCCTCTCCTACGGCTTCATCCAGCGGGCCCTGATCACGGGGTTCCTTCTGGGGGCGACCTGCGCGGTCCTGGGGGTCTTCGTGGTTCTCAGGAGAATGGCATTCATCGGAGTCGGTATCTCCCATGCGGCTCTGGGCGGGGTGGCTATCGGCTTGGTGTTGGGGCTTCCCCCGCTGGCGTCGGCCGGAGTCTTTTCCGTAGGAGTGGCCTGGGCCATAGGCTGGATCACTCGCAAAGGCGAGGTCTCGGAGGACACGGCCATCGGCATCTTCTTTCCTACGGCCATGGCCCTGGGGGTAGCTCTCATGAGCCTCTCCCAGACGTACCGGCAGGATCTCATGGGTTACCTCTTCGGGAACATCCTCTCGGTGGGTCCCCGAGACGTCTGGGGCCTCCTCCTCCTGGCCAGCTTCTCCCTGGGGGTGCTGACCCTTTTCTTCAAAGAGTTCCTCTTCCTGGGTGTGGATGAGGAGGCGGCAAAGGCGGCAGGGCTCCCTACGGCTTTCCTGAACTACCTGCTTCTGAGCATCATGGCCGTGACCATCGTTGCGGCCATGAAGTTGGTGGGAATCGTCCTGGTTTCGGCCTTCCTGGTCATTCCAGCGGCCACGGGCCAAACCCTCGCATCTTCGGTCAGGGGGATGGTGGTCCTCTCGGTGGTCTCGGCCCTCCTCTCCGTCGGCGTGGGCCTCTGGCTTTCTTGGATCTGGAACCTCCCCTCCGG
>JBDRDQ010000432.1:0-21647 GCA_043820695.1 Gemmatimonadota bacterium
TCTTCGGAAACATCGGCATCCAAGGTGATCTGCCGGGAATAGATCCCCATCTCCTTGGCCGCCTTGTTCTTCATCCCGACGTAGCTTTGGCTGGCCGGATCCACACCTACGAGTACGGTAGCCAAGCCAGGAGTGAAATCATGGTGTTCCTTCAGCGCAGCCACCCGCTCTGTGGTTTCGCCCCGAATGGCCTGCGCGATCTCTTTTCCGGAAATGATCTCGGCGCTCATAAAAAAATCCCTATCAGAGTGCAACCCGGGCCACTCACTTGGGCCCTCTGGGCCAAACCCGGGCAAGGTATGGGAGAGAAGATAACAACTTCTTCCCCTTGAGACTTCCCCCGGGACGGCCCGGATGGAAGGTGCTGGCAGCCGCTGGGTTTATGGATGGAGACGCCGGCCTCAGGAGGGAAGTTCCAACCACTCCCGGCACTCCGTTCTGTCCCAGAATACCCGGGTTTGCCGACGACCTCCTTTGGATTCCCGGAGAGACTGGTATAGTCGGGATACCACCATCCCCTGAGCCTCGGAAATCAGGATCGCGATTCTGGTGGGAGAGGCTTCCGGGTCAGTGGCAGCGGCAGCGGCCGCCACGCTTGCGAGTCCGGTGTAGGTCAGATCATGCAGATCGGCGGCGGAGAGGTCGAAGAGTTCGTCATATCCTCGAAGCTCTTCGCCACCCAGATACCGCTGGACATACCCCAGCAAGTCTTCGTCGGTGACCACACCCTCACCTTCGACGAAGATGACTCTGAGATCCGGGTCAACCCGAACGTGGAGGGGCATTTGAAGGTCCTGGAGAAGGGGAACTCGTCCTCACCGGGTTGACCCACCGCCTTAGCGGGCGAAGTCCACCGCTCTGGTCTCCCGAATCACGACCACCTTGATCTGCCCGGGGTACTGGAGTTCCGACTCGATCTTGCGGGCTACAGCCTCGGAAATCTGAGCCATCTCCTGGTCAGAGACTTTTTCGGGCTGGACCATCACCCTCAGCTCCCTGCCCGCCTGAATGGCGAAGCAGCGCTCCACCCCGGGGTGCTCAGTGGCTATCTCCTCCAGCTTCTCCAGCCGCTTCACGTAACCCTCGAACATCTCTCGTCGGGCACCGGGTCGAGATCCGCTGATGGCATCCGCCGCCGAGACCAGGAAGGTCTCAGCAAAGTGATGGGGTTCTTCGTCGTGGTGGGCTTTGATGGCGTTCAGCACGATTTCGGGCTCGTCGTACTTCTTGCACAGGCGCCACCCCAGCTCCACGTGGGTGCCCTCCTGCTCGTGGGTGAGCCCTTTCCCGATGTCATGGAGGAGCCCAGCCCTTTTGGTCATCTGCACGTCCAAGCCCATCTCTGCAGCCATGTTTCCGGCGAGCAGAGCCACCTCCCGGGCATGGGCCAACTGATTCTGGCCATAGGATGTCCGGAATTTCAGTTGACCCAGAACCTTCACCATCTCCGGGTGAACATTGTGGATGCTAAGCTCGTAGAGGACCTCTTCGGCTGCCTCCCGCATCCCTTGCTCAACCTCTTTTTCGCTCTTGGCCACCATCTCCTCGATTCGCCCCGGATGGATCCTACCATCCTCGATGAGCTTCTCGAGAGCGATGCGGGCCACCTCCCGGCGAATGGGGTTGAACCCGGACAGAACCACAGCCTCCGGGGTGTCGTCGATGATGACATCCACACCGGTGGCCTGCTCGAAGGCTCGGATGTTCCGACCCTCCCGACCAATGATCCGGCCTTTCATCTCGTCAGAGGGGAGCTGAACCACGGAAACCGTGGTCTCGGCCGTTTGATCCGCGGCCATCCGCTGAATCGAGAGGGCCAGGATCTTCTTTCCCTCCCGGTCCGCCGTACGGGCGGCCTCTTCTTTGATATCCCGGAGGTCCTTTGCGCCTTCGGCCCTGGCTTCATCCAGCATGGAGTCCATGAGTTGCTTTTTGGCCTCATCGGCGGAAAGGCCCGCCAACGCTTCGAGCCGCTCTCTGGCTTCCTTCTCCAAACCCTGGAGGTTCAGGGCCCGGTCTCGGAGGGACTGTTCCTCCCGTTCCATCTCCCTGACCCGGCTTTCCTGGCTGGCCTCCCGCTCACTCAGGCTGTCGAACTTTCGGTCCAGGAACTCCGAGCGCTCGTTATGCCGCCGCTCCAGACGCTCGATCTCCTCACGGCGCCGGTCCTCCTCCTTCTCCCATGCCTCCCGCAGCCGGATCGCCTCTTCCCTTCCTGCCAGCAGGGCTGACTCCCTGACGCTATCCGCCTCTTCCCGGGCCCGCTTGAGGATCTGGGACGCTTCGTCCTTGGCAGCCTCGCGCTCACGCCTTTCTCGAGCTCTCTCTCGTCCCCTTCCAAGAAGGAAACCCGAAACAGCAAGCACTGCGGCGATGACCGCCAGCGCGATATCCAGGGAACTCATCTATGCACTCCGGAAATCGGACGCTCGAGCATCCGAAGGGTGGGCGATGGACACAGCCTTCCCCGCGCCGAAAGAAGAAAGCTGCGAAGGAAGGGTCAAAAGCCAATGAAACTATAGGACTTGCGGCACGGCAAAAGCAAGGAACTCACCGATGAGGCGCCCATGGGCGTGGGGCGCAGCCCTGTTACCCGGGCAAACCCCTAGTCCTCAGGAAGCTCCGCCATGGCCTCCTCCAGGCGCGTCACCAGGGCCTCGGCCGCTCGGGCCGACGAGTCCTGGATCTCCTCTATCTGGGCCCGGGCCTGAAACATCTCATCGGTGATGGAGAGCGCAGCCAGAATGGCAGCCTTGTGGCTTTCGAGGAGACCGACCTGGCTCTTGATCTCCGAAATCCGATCGTCCACCCATTCGGCACACTTCCGGGTGTATTCCGGCTCCACATTCGCTCGAATCGTATGGTCCTCTCCTCCGATTCGAACCGTGACTGGGGGGTTTGCGGCGGTTTTTGTCATCACCCCTGTTCCTCGAGAAATCGTATCCGAGCCAACAGCCGATCCACACCCTCCTTGCCCGTCTTCATCCGGTCCAGGAGCTCCTGGTTCTCTGCTTCGAGCTCGCCGAGCCGGTTCATGAGATGGGCCGGATCCTCCTCTCCTCCGGTGAACTTCCGAAGGAGCTCCTTCATCTCCCGGCCCTCTTCCCGGGCCCGAACCAGTCGGTCCCGCAGCTCCGTCAACTGAGCCGCCGCCATCTTCACGGCCTCTTCCAACGCGTAGAAGGCCGGGACGGCTAGGTTCCGCTTTTTCGCTTTATCCTCTGGGTTCGACACCGAGCTCCTCCCGGAGACGATTTACCACCGTTCTGACGGACCGTTCCACTTCCTCATCCATCAAGGTCCGTTGGTGGGACTGGTACCGGAGTCGGAATGCGACGGACCGGAGGCCCTTCGCGATTCCTTTCCCCTCATACAAATCGAAGATCTGTAAATCCAAAAGTAAAGGCCCCGCAGCCTCCCGAATCACCTTCTCAACTTCGCGAGCCGGGAGCTCCTTGGGAAGAAGAAGAGCCAGATCCCTATCGACCCCGGGAAATGCCGGCGGAGCCTCGTACAGAGGGATGGCCTTTGGGCTCGGCTCGGGGGGAAGAACCAACTCCAGCCCCCACACCGGCCCAGCCCAGGCCGGCGCATCCACGCGAGTGGCGTCGATCCGGCCAGCTGACCCCCGAATCTCTCCGTCGGCCCCGGCAACCGTGAACCCCTCTTCCGGAACCAGCCTCTGACCGGACGGAGCTCCCTCCGTCACCCTGGGACCTGCCATCCGGGCTTCCTGGACCAAGCGACCCAGAAGGCCTTTCAGGTACCAGAGGTCTACCCCCTTTGGTTCCCCTTTCCAATGGAGGGGCGCTTGGTTCCCAGTAAGGATGAGTGCGAGACGGGTCTCTTCCCTTGGCGCTTCTCCTGGACCTCCCTTGAGGAACACCGTTCCCAGTTCGAAGAGCCTAATGTCCCTCATTCCCCGGGAAAAGTTGAATTCAACCCGGCGCACCAGTCCGGGAAGGAGTGCGGTCCGAAGGTGGCCCTCCTGCATGGAGACGGGGTTGCTCAACTCGACCTCGCCCTCCGCTTCCGAGGCGAAGGCCATGGTCTGAGCTTCCAGGAACCCTTCCCCTACCAGGAGGTCGCGAAGGTCGTCCTCCAATTGGAAAAGCGGATGGTCCGGCACGGTCCCTGGACGAAAGGGGCCCAATTCACTGGGGAACCGGTCATACCCATAGCTTCGGGCGACCTCCTCCAGGAGGTCCACCTCCCTGCGAACGTCGTAGCTTCTGAATCCCGGGACTGAAAAGTTCAAAGCCCCATCCACCGTCCCCGTTACCCGAAAGCCCAACGGGCCGAGGAGTTCGCCGATCTCAACTTCAGAAAGGGTGATCCCCAGAAGCCGTTGAACCCTACCCGGGCGCAGAGGAACCGTAAGACCGGACCAGGGAACCGGGCAGGCGTCCAGGACCGCGGAATCCAAAGTGCCGCCGGCGGTAGCGAGAATGATCTCCACGGCCCGCCGAACCGCAGCCTCCATGCCCTCAGGATCCACGCCCCGCTCGAAGCGGTAGCTGGCGTCGGTGGACAGCTCCAAGGCGTTTCGGGTGGCCCGAATCGATTTGGGGTCGAAGAGGGCGCATTCCAGCAGGATGTCGGTGGTTTCCTCCGACACCTCCGAGTCG
The DNA here is from genome assembly GCA_043820695.1 of Gemmatimonadota bacterium. Classification (GTDB taxonomy): domain Bacteria; phylum Gemmatimonadota; class Gemmatimonadetes; order Longimicrobiales; family Gaopeijiaceae; genus JABDNZ01. The sequence goes on from JBDRDQ010000432.1 coordinate 4,629, forward strand.
GCGCCTCCCATTACACCAGCGATGGCCACCGGGTCTGAACGGTCGCAAATGGCCAGCATACCCCCGTCCAGCCGTCGGTTCACCCCATCCAGGGTTCGAAGGAGCTCCCCTTCCCTCGCCCGCCGGACCACGATCGCCGAACCACGGAGCTTAGCCAGGTCGAAGGCGTGGAGAGGTTGGCCCAGCTCCAGCAGAACGTAGTTCGTGGCATCTACAACGTTGTTGATGGGCCTGGACCCGGCTGCCCGAATCCGTGAGGCCAGCCAAGGAGGGGATGGTCCGACTTTCACCCCCCGGATGACTGCACCAAGGTACCTGGAACAGAGATCCGGGTCCTGGACCCGAACGGAGACGCCCTCGGCCGAAACCTCTACCTCCCCCGTCTCCAAGGTGAGGCCTGAATCCTGAAGATCCCCGGGGGAACCATGGCTCCCGGGAAAACCATGGCCCCCGGGAATGGGCGGGAAGGCCAAGGCTCCTTCGCCGGCCGAAGCGAGCTCGCGGGCAACGCCCACATGGGAGAGGAGGTCCCCCCGGTTGGCCGTGGTCTCCACGTCCATCCGCCAGTCGTCCAACCCCAGGGCTGCAGACAGCGTTTCGCCAGGGGTGAAATCGCCGGTCAGTGCCATGATACCGTCGGCGTCGGGCCCCATCTCGAGCTCCGCTTCGGAGCAGAGCATCCCGTTGGATTCCACGCCTCGGATGGATACGGCCTTGATGGCCATGCCACTGGGCAGGATCGATCCGGCAGGGGCAAAGGGATAGAGGCCACCCGCTTGGACGTTCGGGGCGCCGCAGACCACCTGAAGGGCCCCTCCACCGGCATCGACCTGGCACACCGAGAGGCGATCCGCATCGGGATGGCTTTGGACGGCCAACACCTTGGCCACCACCAGTCCCTCAAGCCCAGGGGCCAGGTGCACCATCTCTTCGACCGGCGCCCCCCGGAGTGCCAGGATCTCTGCCGTCTCTTCCGGCGAGGTCGCCAGGCCCGGGAGGAGGGCCCTGAGCCATTGATAGGATACGTTCATGGATGGGATACGGTCATGGCCGTGCGAACTGGTTCAGGAACCGAATGTCGTTTTCGTAGAACACGCGAATGTCTCGGATGCCGTACTTGAGGGCCGCAATCCGGGCCGGTCCCATGCCGAAGGCGAACCCAGTGTACCGTTCGGAGTCATAACCCACGTTGTCCAGAACCGCCGGATCCACCATGCCGGCCCCCATGATCTCCAGCCACTCCGTTTCTTCGGTGGTACCGTCGGACCGAGTGATGACCCGTTTCACATCCACCTCGGCGCTGGGTTCCGTGAAGGGAAAGAAGGAAGGGCGGAACCGGATCTGGGTGCCCGGCCCCCAGAAGCGACGGGCAAACTCTGCCAGGGTGGCTTTGAAGTCGATGAAGGTGATGCCTTCGTCCACTACCAACCCTTCCAGCTGCAAGAAGGCCGGGGTGTGGGTCGCGTCCGGGGTATCCCGACGGTAAACCATTCCCGGCGCGATGATCCTGATGGGGGGCTCATGGAGTTCCATGGTCCGGATCTGCACTGGGGAGGTGTGAGTCCGGAGCAGGAGGCCGTTCCTCAGATAGAGGGTCTCGGCCTCGTCCACGACGGGGTGATCGAGAGGAGTATTGAGGGCCACGAAGTTGTACCAATCGGTTTCCACTTCGGGGCCCCGGGCTCGAGTGAACCCCATGGACCGGAAAATGGACCACAGCTCATCGATGGCCTGGGTCACCGGGTGTCGGCCACCCCTCCATCCCCTCGATCCGGGAAGGGACAGATCCAGATTCGGCCCTGGACCACCCGTACCAGCTTCCAGGGCGACTTTCCGCTCATCGAGGGCTACCTGAACCCTCTCCTTTACCCGGTTGGCTTCTGCACCGACCGCCGGACGTTCATCAGGGGCAAGGCTCCCCAGCCCCCTCAAAACTCCGGAGATCTGCCCGTCCTTCCGTCCCAGATACCGGATTCGGAGGGCTTCGAGAGCCTCGGCGGCTGCGGCGGCCGAAATGGCCTCCAATGCCTGGGTTTCCAGGGCCTTCAACGCATCGATCAACGATTCATTCCCACTCATTGCAGTCCGGAGTTCCCCTCCCTTGGCAACGATCTGCTAACCTAAGCCAAAGGGCCCCACGACGAAATCATCGTGAAGCCCTTTGGCCGAACCGGGCGGCAGGACGGGTCAACTGGCCTTGGCCAGGACCTCCTTGGCCCGATTGGCCAAGCTGCTAAACGCGCCGGGATCTCTCACAGCCAGATCCGCGAGGGCCTTCCTATCCAGTTCGATGCCGGACAGCTTAAGTCCGTTCATCAGCTTGGAATAGCTGAGGTCATTTTGCCGTGCGGCCGCGTTGATTCGAACGATCCAGAGCGCCCTGAAGTTTCTTTTCTTCTTCTTTCGGTCCCGATAGGCGTGCTCCCACCCCTTTTCCACCGCGTCCTTTGCGGTCCGAAAGAGATTCTTTCGCCCTCCGAAATATCCTTTTGCCGCCTTGAAGATCTTCTTCTTGCGCTTGTTACGAGCGGCGGCGTGCGTGCTACGAGGCATGTCTTAGCTCCTCTCTTCCTTAGGACGCCAGCAGGCGCCGAACCCGCTTTTCGTCGGCCTTGGAAACCAAGGTCGCGGTCCGGAGGCGCCGCTTCCGCTTCGGGGATTTCTTCGTCAGGATGTGGCTTTTGAAGGCCCTCATCCTCTTGATCTTACCCGACCCGGTCTTCCGGAGGCGCTTTGCCGCACCCCGGTTGGTTTTCATTTTCGGCATAAAAGACTCCTTTGGGGGCGTCCCCCATCATCTTGGAGCGGGCCCGGAAGCCTGGCTCCAGGAGTGGCCCCTCAGGGGCTTCGTGTGATCGTCAGCTACTTTTGATCGGGGCCATGATCATGAACATGACCCTTCCTTCGAAACTGGGCGGGGACTCCACCTTCCCGATGTCGGAGAGGTCATCCCTCACCCGTTTCAGCACTTCCAGCCCCAACTCGGAGTGTGTGATCTGGCGGCCCCGAAACATCATGGTGAGCCGGACCTTGTTGCCCTCCTCGAGGAATTTCCGAGCGTGACGAGTCTTGAACTCGTAGTCGTGGTCCTCGATCCCGGGTCGGAACTTGACCTCTTTGACCTGGATGGTGTGTTGCTTCTTCCTGGCCTCCCGGGCAGCTCGAGCCTGTTCGTACTTGAACTTCCCGTGGTCCATCATCTTGACCACGGGAGGCCGGGCCTCGGGTGCAACCTCAACCAGGTCCAACCCCGCTTCGTCGGCGCGTGCTTTGGCTTCGTCGATGCTGACGATGCCGATCTGCTCGCCGTCTTCGGCGATGAGACGAATGGGGCTGATCCGGATCTGGTCGTTGACTCGGACCTTTGGTTCTTTGATGGGCCGGAACCTCCGCTCTTGGTGTCGCTCGACTCCCCGCCCGGGTTCGATCTTTACCAAAAAAAAAGAAAGGCCCGGTTCGACCGGGCCTGAACAAGAACCGGAGAGCAGGCCGCCCTCTGATCCGTGTTAGAACCCGGCAGCGCCCTTAGACATTCGGGGGCCGAAAGGTGGGGGGAAAGCTTCCCCCGCTTCCAATTGTGCCCTGAAAGATATCCGGGGACCCCGGTAGGTCAAGGCTTTGGGGGTACGGGACTTTATCCGCTTCCCTCGGTTCTTCACTCCGCATTTCACACGGCCTCAGCCGAACGCAACGCCCTGGTCCTTACCTCGTTCCTGAGAAGAGCCAGGAATGCCTCACGGGGCATGATCTCTTGCTTTCTCCCTGCCCCGTGCTTCCGGACTGCGACGGTCCCGGCCTTTGCCTCCCTCTCGCCGATCACAGCCATGTACGGGACCTTCTGCATCTCGGCCTCTCTTATTCGGTACCCCAGGGTCTCCCGGTCGAATAGGACGGCTCGAAGGCCTGCTCCCTTGAGCTCGTCCACAAACTCCCGGGCGCTCTCCACCCACTGCTCGGAAATGGGAAGGACACGAACCTGCTCAGGAGCCAGCCAGAGGGGGAACTCCCCGGCATAGTGCTCGATGAGGCCGCCCACGAACCGCTCCATGGAGCCTACGAGAACCCGATGGAGCATGACCGGCGGGTGGGGCTCGTTGTCGTCCCCCACGTACTCCATTCCGAATCGTTCCGGGAGGTTGAAGTCAAGCTGAACCGTCGGGCCCTGCCAATTTCGCCCGATGGCGTCGATGAGCTTGAAATCCAGCTTTGGCCCGTAGAACGCGCCCCCACCCTCGTCGATGTGGAACTCCTGTCCCCGCTCCGTCAAAACGCGGGCGAGTACATCCTGGGCCTTCTCCCATTCCTCTTCGGAGCCCAGTGCCTTGTCCGGCCGGGTGGCCAGGTCGATGGTGTAGGGATACCCGAAGGTGGTGAGCATTTCGTCCACCAGATTCAGGAGTCGTCCGATCTCGTCCGGAACCTGTTCGGGAGTGCAGAAGACGTGGGCGTCGTCCTGGGTGAACCCGCGCACCCGCAGCATCCCGTGAAGGACCCCGCTCCGCTCGTACCGGTACACGGTCCCGAACTCGGCCATGCGAATGGGAAGGTCCCGGTAGGAGCGCTGTTGGGACTGGTAGATGGCGATATGGCCGGGGCAGTTCATGGGCTTGAGTCGGTACCGGGCCCCTTCCACCTCGATAGCCCCGAACATGTTCTCCTTGAAGTTCTCGAGGTGCCCGGAGATCTCGAAGAGCCTTTCGCTGGCGATGTGGGGCGTATAGACCACCACATACCCGTGTTTTAGGATCAACTCCTGTTCATATCTCTCCACTTCACTTCGGATCACGGCTCCCTTCGGATGCCACAGGATGAGGCCGGAACCCACCCTCTGGTCCGTGGAGAACAGCTCCATCTGCTTTCCGAGAACCCTGTGGTCCCGCTTCTTGGCCTCCTCCATGCGTTCGAGATGCTCCGTCAGCTCTTTCTTCTCGAAGAAGGCGGTCCCGTAGATGCGTTGGAGCATCTGGCGCCGTTCGTCCCCCCTCCAATACGCACCGGCGGCGCTGAGCAGCTTGTAGTGCCGGAGCTTTCCGGTAGAGGGCACGTGAGGTCCCCTGCACAGGTCCAGGAAGGGGCCGTCCCGGTAGACCGTGATGACCTCCTCGTCCGTGAACTCCTCAAGCCGTTCCATCTTCAACGGGTCGTCGGAAAAGAGTTCTCGGGCCTCCTCCTTCGTCACCCTCCGTCTCTCGAAGGGAAAGTCAGCCTCCACGACATCGCCCATCTTCTTTTCAATGGTTTGGAGATCATCGGGTGTGAAGGGCTGAGGTACCTCGAAGTCGTAATAGAACCCCTCTTCGATGGCCGGCCCGAACCCGATCCCGGCCCCGGGGACAAGCTCCCGAACGGCGGTCGCAAGGACATGGGCCGCCGAATGCCTGAGAAGCCCGAGGGCTTCCGGGTCCCGTGCGGTCAGGATTCGGATTCCCACGTCCTCCAGGATGGGGTGGAGAAGATCCACCACCTCTCCGTTCACCTCCGCCCCCAGTGCCGCCTTCGCCAGCCCCGGGCCAATGGCGGCCGCCACGTCCCCGGCGTTCGCCCCGGCCGGAAGCTCCAACACCCTACCATCGGGTAGGGTCACTTTGATCATCTGTTCAGCCATGATTCCCATTTGGTTGTCTTTCCTTCGGGGGATCTGTCGCGTTTCATCGTTCCCCCACGGGATCCATCAAAAAGGCGCGACCCCGGGGTCTGCCGGAGGCCGCGCCGTTCCGTCTGTCTCGTATGCTTCGGGATCACACAGGACGACCCACCCCCGGCCCGGTAGTCCGGGTCGTGGTAGTCGCGGTCGCCGTCGTCTCGAAAGCCTGCTTCACTATGGATCCACTCATCTTTGGACAGTTTCCTTTTCCTCTCAGAGCCTAATGATCTGCCCGGGAAGGGTCAATGCCCAAACAAATCAGCCCTGCAAGGCCTGAGCGGGACCGGACCGAACGATCCAACGGTTATGGTGGTTTCGGGTCACCCGACGCGCTGGGCGGCGGCTCGGAATCCTCTACTCGTGGGTCCACTGGCTGCACAGGCCGCCGGTAGTCTCCGCGCCGTCCATCACGTAGACGTGGCCTGAAGCGAAGCCGGCATCGTCCGAGGCCAAAAAGGCGAACAGCCCAGCAATCTCCTCCGGCCTGCCGTGTCGGCCGAAGGGAATCTTGCGGTTGACTGCATCGAGCATGGCATCACTGTACTCGGCGCGCTGCATCGGCGTCAGGACGTATCCGGGAGATACGGCTGTGACCCGCACGACGGGAGCGAGCTCGAGAGCCATTGCCTGGGTCAGCGCGAGGACGCCCCCTTTGCTGGCGCAGTAGTCGGCGTAGTGCGGGTAACCGGTGCTACCGCCCGTCGAAGCGGTGTTGATAATCACTCCGGAGCCCCTGGCGACCATATGGCGCGCAACTGTCTGCGCCACGTAGAAAATCCCCGTGAGATTAACGCCAAGAACCTCGTTCCACTCCTCTGGCGTGATGTCGAGAAAGTCGTGCCGGATGCTGATGCCGGCATTGTTGATCAACACATCGAGGGAGCCCATGCGCTCTATCGCCTCGCCGACTCCGGCCTGAACCTCTCCGAGACTCGAGACGTCGGCGTCGATCACAGCGGTGAGAGCGGGCAGCTCGGTGGTTACCCGTTCCCGGGCCTCGGCGCTGCGATCGAGAACGCAAACGGAACAGCCCTCCTCCAGGAAGCGAGCCGCCGTGGCCTGCCCTATCCCGCTGGCGCCCCCCGTGACCAGTACGTTCTTGCCCTTCAATCCTCGCATCGATCTCTCCCTATGATCCTTTTGAATACTTCCAGGTCAATATTCCGTCCACAAACGGCCGCCACCACCTTCTTTCCTTTGAACCGTTCTTTTCTCTTGAGTAGGCCCCCGACGGCCAGGGCTCCTGACCCTTCGACCACGAGACGATGCTGCTCGAACAGAAGACGGATGGATTCTTCTATCTCCCTTTCCGTGAGCAGTACGATCTCCTCCACATAGCGGCGGCACAGATCAAGAGTGATGCTGTCCAGATCGACCCCACCGGCGCAGGTGTCCGCCAGTGTCGGAAAGGTCTCCATCTCGACCATCTTGTTGGCTCGCATGGACTCGTACATCACGGGGGAGTTCTCCGGCGAAACGCCGAAAACTCCTATATCGGGATTGTGAGACCTGAGCCATCCCGCCGATCCGGTGAGCAAGCCGCCCGCCCCGCAGGCAAAGAAGGCCGCCTCCAGATCGGGGAGTTGCTTGGAAATCTCGTATCCACACGTCCCCTGCCCACCGACCACGATGGGGTCGTTGTATGGCGACACGTAGACCTTGTCTTCCTCCTCCGCCACCCGCCGGGCCTCCCTCTCCGCATCCCAGGCAAGCTTGCCCTGAACAACCAGATCCAAGCCATGGGCCCTCAACAGTTCCAGGCGTGAGGCCTCGATATCCTCGGCCACGTAGATGGTGGCACGGCGGCCTCGGATTCTCATGGCCTCGGCAACCGCCAAGGCGTAGTTGCCGGTTGAGGCCGAGACGATCCCTTTGTCGAGTTCAGCCTCGGTGAGCGATAGGATTTTGTTGATCGCACCCCGAAACTTGAAAGAAGAGGTTCTCTGCATCGAATCCAGCTTGAGCCAGACCTCGCCCTCGATCTTCTCGCTGAGATACATGGAGTACTCGAGAGGTGTGGGCGAGAGGTAGTCTCTACACCGTTCGATGGCCTCCAGGACCAATTGGGGTACATCCAGCTGTTGCTGGTCTTCGTTTGCCATGATTTCTGCCTCGTTTGTTTTCTGTCTTCCAGCAGAGCACGGGCAACCCTGCCCAAAAATGAAGTGACTCTTACCGCCGGCATTTTGCAACATTGCGACCTTGCCTGCAAACCGGTTCCGACCTCCCCGATGTGATGGATGTTCTTTATAGCCGGTTGGCTTGCTGATGGAACCTCCTCGGCGCCTGAGCTCTTAATGGCCGTCTTGACTTCATCTCGGGTAGGGCGGAGTCTAGGTTCTTGGGAAAAAACGGGAAGATCGTGGCAAACGGGAAGAAGGCAGCCCTGAGGGAGGGAGAGTAACGCCGGATGAGCGGACGCAACTCGAAGAACAGCCCCCACCAGGTCGGGCTCATGATCGCCATCGCACTGGTGGTGGGAAACATGGTCGGGTCTGGCGTGTTCCTCCTTCCGTCTTCTCTGGCGTCATTCGGCGGTATCAGCATCCTGGGATGGCTCTTCACCGCAGCTGGAGCCATCACGGTTGCTCTGATGTTGGCGAGGTTGGGGAAGATGATGCCGGCTGCGGGTGGGCCTTACGCCTATACCCGCAGGGGCTTGGGGAACCTCGCTGCTTTCCTGGTGGCCTGGGGATATTGGATCAGCATCTGGTCGGGGAATGCCGCCATCTCGGTGGCTTTCGTCGGTTACATGGCAGCGTTCTTTCCCGTTTTGGCCGAAAACCCAGCCATGGGCGCAGGCGCCGCCCTCGCCGCCATCTGGCTCTTGACCGGAGTGAGCTGCCTTGGGGTGAGAGAGGCCGGGATCGTGCAAGTGGTTACGACCATCCTCAAACTCCTCCCCCTCATTGCCATCGGAACGCTCGGCCTCCTCTACCTGGATCCCGGGAACTTCCGACCGTTCAACCCGAGTGGTGAAACCCCCTTCAATGCCATAACGGCCACGGCGGCCCTAACCCTCTGGGCGTTCACGGGACTGGAGTCCGCCACCATCCCTGCCGATTCGGTGAAGGATCCGGCCCGGACCATTCCCAGGGCCACGATCATTGGGACCCTCGTGGCCGCAGCCATCTACCTCCTCGCCACGGTGGGGGTCATGGGAATCCTTCCTGCCAGCGACCTCGCCAACTCCACGGCCCCCTTCGCTGATGCTGGTCGTGCGATCTGGGGGTCATGGGCCGGTTCCCTCATCGCTGCTGGGGCCGCAATCTCGGCCTTCGGAGCCTTGAACGGGTGGGTCCTCTTGCAGGGTCAGTGGCCCATGGCAGCAGCCCGGGACGGCCTCTTCCCATCTGTGTTTGGGAGACTGTCCCGGCGCGGAACGCCCGTTGCCGGCATTGTCATCTCCAGCCTCCTGGTCACGGGCCTCATCGCTCTGAATTTCACGGCGAGCCTGGTGGAACAGTTCACCTTCATCATCCTATTGGCCACGTTAAGCACGCTCATCCCTTACGTATTCTCTGCAGTGGCTGAGTTGGTCATTTTTGTAAGGGAGCGGGAGAACTTCAAAGGAGAGAGACTGGCAGGAGCCTCGGTGATCGCCGTCCTCGCCCTTCTTTATTCCCTTTGGGCCATCTCCGGCACAGGCAGGGACACCGTCCTTTGGGGATTCGTTCTCATGTTGGCCGGTCTTCCCATCTACTGGTGGCAGAGCCGAAAGATCAGAGTAGTCACCGAAGACCCGGTCTAAGGATCTGGTACACCGCCTTCGAGATCTGAATATCCTGAACAGCGACCCCGGTGAGGTCGGCAACGGTGATCTGGGAGTCGTCTGTTCGCTGCAGCGCCGGGTCGACAATAACTCTTCCCAGCTCGACTGCGTCGCCATCCCGCAACGCTCCAGCTCTCAGCGCGTGACAGATCTCGCCGCGCACCCGGCACTGCTCGATGCTGTCGGCAACCACGAGATCCGCCTTGCGAAGGATTGCGGGTTCGAGTTCGTTCTTCTCCCGGGTGTCAGAGCCCATAGCAGTGATGTGGGTTCCCTCCCTGATCTGGTCGGCACGCAGAAGCGGGGTGTGGGACGGCGTGGCGGTGACGATCAAGTTGCAGGTGGCGGGAATCTCGTCGGAGGTCATAGTGGTCTCGATTTCAAGTCCGTGCCCGCTCATGGCCTCGCGATAGGCTTCGAGTTCCTCCTCGCTGGTTCCCCAGACCACCACCTCCCTGCAATCGACGATGGGCAGCAGGGCCTCTACCTGCATCTTGCCCTGCACCCCGGCGCCGAAGACTCCGATGCGTTCCACTTTCATTGGAGCCAGATACTTGGCGACGACCGCCCCGGCAGCTGCGGTGCGTACATTGGTAAGGTGGCATTCATCGAGGAGAATGCACTCCAGCTGGGCAGTCTTCTGGCTGAACACCAGCATCAAGCCGTCGGCCGGAGGCAGGCCGAGCTTGATGTTGTCATAGAAACCCGACGCGACCTTTATGACGAAGTAGTCATCGTTTTTGATGTAGCCGTACTTGATGTGGACGTCGCCGGGAGGGTCGTCGAAGACCAGTTCCCCTACCGGTGGCACCACGACCTTGCCCTCGGAGTACGCGATGAAGCCCTCTTCGATCGCCGCCGTCACGTCGACCCGCTTTAATGCCCCCTCGATCTGCTCACGATTGAAGATCTCTGGCATCGTAGCACCTATCCCAAGGCCTTAATGAAGGCTTCGCCCTTGGCGATCACGTCGTCGTGGTCGTCTAGAGGCGTCTGGTCCTCGAGAAGCTGGCGGGTATGTTCCCGAAGCAGGCTCTCGAATCGGGGCCGGCCCCTCTGCTCCCACTCCTCCAACCCGATTCGGGGCGTGAGTTTACTTTCATAATAGGCCTGACGGAACGAGCCCAGGGTGAGGTCGGAGGTCATAAAGCTCCCGCCCGGACCTTGATCCACCAGGGTGTCCAGATCCAATTCCTGGTCACTCATAGGGAACCCCTCGCTCAGCCGCACCGCCTGGCCGATAACATCGTTGGAATACACAGTCAGGGTGGTCGAGAACGCCTTGGATCCCAAAGTTCCTCCGACGAAAGGCGCCATGCCAGATTTCCCCAGGAGGCTCAGGAGATGGTTCATCCAGAGCTGGCCTCCGGCAGCCAAATCCGCCCCCCAACCGATCCCGCAGCCGGACATTCCGGCATGGGGCATCCTGTAGTGGGCCATCATTTCAGCGCAGGCCAGGTTCAACAGCATGGAGTGAGGGTCGAAGAAATCCTGCAGGGTCCTCATGTCGAAAAAGGCTGGCAGACTGCCCAGGATCACGGGGGTTCCAGGTCGAATCAGCTGGGCCAGAACCAACCCCGCCATCAACTCGGCATTCAGCAGAGCCAGGGTCCCTGCCGCCGTGATGGGCGTGGACATCCCAGCCAAGCTCATGTTGGAATAGATGACAGGAAGGCCCCGCTCCACCGTGGTCATCAACTTCTCCGCCGTACCTTTGTTGATGACCAGAGGAGTCACGGGATTGAGATAAGGAATCAGAAACGGGTTCTCGGCCAGGCCGGGATGGAGGCTCTCAGCCAGGTCGAGAGCAGCATCAAACAGGCCATCGGATGAAATCAGGAGGACGAGGGGTTTCGTCGTATTGGCGATCATCTCCAGCGTAGCATAAAGGTCCGCTGTTTCCGGTGCGTAGTCCTGCACCACCCCAATGGTGGAAACCATGTCGAAGTTCGGAAGATCATGTGCCAGACGGGTCGAGACCGCCATGTGGTGTCTCGAGAACCGGGACAGCTCATCCGTAACCGGGTCCTGATAGTGAAGGTTCGTGGACCCCACTCCGAACCGGGTCCGGTCCGCTCCCAGTCGGAATGCAGGCGCCCCCCTCCGGTTATGGACCGAGACGACGGTCGGAGCCGTTTCCAGAGCCCATTCCACCACCGATTCGTCAAAAACGACCCTGTTCCCCCCCTCCGGGGAACCGGCAGCCACACTTACCCCCTCCGAGGCCAAGAGAATCTCCAGGGCCCGAGGGGAATCGATCCTTACGCCTACACGGTTGAGGATGGCCAGGGATCGATCATGAACGAAGCGGATCTGCTCCTCTGTCAGGAGCCGCAGTTCGGGTCTCACTATTGAGTTCATCAGGGCTCTCTCGACCATGTCACATCCGGGGAGGTTGAATGGCAGGTAGGAGTCCGGCTTCTTCCACCAACCGGGGAATGATGGATTCCCAATGGACGGCCATGATGTGGACCCCGCTGATCCCCTGAGTGGCCTTGAGTTTCTGCAGGATTTCAAGGGCGATCTGGAAGCCTGCAGCTTGTTGGGCCTCCGTGTCCTCAGCCTCGGTCATTCGCTTGACCATCCCTTTCGGGATCACGACGCCGGGCACCTCGCCAGCCATGAACTGTGCGGCCCGGGCGCTCTTGAGGGGGATGAGGCCGGCCAGGATGTGGACCTTTCCCAGCAGGTTCCGTTTGTCCAAGGCCTCCAGCCAATCCACGAACCGATCGTGGTCGAACACGGGTTGGGTCTGGATGAATTGGGCCCCGGCGTTGATCTTCTTCTCGGCCCGGATCGCTTCGTATTCGGGGAGCGCGCCGAAAGGAGACGCCGCTGCTCCCAGAAAGAACTTGGGGGGCTCCTTGATCTTCCGTCCATCGAGGTAACAACCCTCGTCCCGCATCCGGCGTAGCATCCAGAGAAGCTGGATCGCATCCATATCAAACTGATCAGGTTTGGCCACCGGTCCTGGGCCGAAGCAATGATGATCCCCCGAAAGGCACAGAATGTTGGTGATGCCCAATCCAGCGGCGCCAATGGCGTCGGACGCCAGAACCACCCGGCTGCGATCCCTGGCCTGAAGCTGCATTACGGGCTCGAGGCCGGTATCCAGGCAGATTTTGCTCGAGGCCATGCTGCTCATCCGAGCGGAGGCCGAAGCGTTGTCCGTGAAGTTGGCCGCAACGACACTCCCGCGAAGCAATTCGGCTTTCTTCAGAATGGCATCTGGGGAAGCACCAAGGGGTGGCGCGATCTCTCCGGTGACCACGAATCCACCGGCCCGAAGTTCCTTTTCCAGGAGGGAGCAGGGCTCATCATATGCGGGCGGGTGATAGCGATCATCCCCCATCCACCAATCCGGTTGGCGGGCATCGAAGAAGAGAGAGTCCCATTCTTCTTGAAACCGCTGCCGATGGAAGAGGGCATCCGTTAAGCGAGGTCCCTTCCCTCTCGATCTCCAAAGTCGGATGGTGTCCAGCCACGTCTCCCGTCCCACGCGGTCCCCGTCCAGGGGAGCATTGATCTCCAACAGCTTCTCCACCCGGCCCGTCTTGCTCGATTTCTCGTAGATCTTGTACCAGGTGCACGGCCTGGATGGATCCACTTCGCAGGCCTCCGGGGTCGCCCCGCCGCAGAGCCCGTTCCGCAAACCCTTCGGACAGGTCATCGGACAGATGAATGCCGTCTGTTTGAGAAGACAGTTGCCGCACATCCGGCAGCCAAAGAGGGGCTCCTTGATCAACCTCTCGACGCGGGTAAAGGCACGAACCCAGAAGCTGTCCTGGTTGCGACGGTAGGGCCAAAAGGAGGCCTGGTAACGACGTGGGGAGAAGAGGGACATGGACGGGTCCTCTACGCTGTATTGGGCCGGAGTCGGCTTGAGTAGGCCATTTTACGCGTCCGACGTGGCCTTTCTGTGAGCGCGGATCCAATTCATACAGTGCTCGTCGTTCCCCATGAGTAGATCTCCTGCCAGAATCCCTGCGTGACTGACAGCTTCAAGCGGGTTCGCGATCACCGCCGTGATGCCACTGGCCACCGTCATGGAGAGAAAGGCGGAGTTCAAGGCAGGCCGGTCGGGGAGACCGAAGGACACGTTGCTGGCGCCACACACGGTGTTTACGCCCAGTTCCTCTTTCAGGAGGCGAAGAGTTTCCAGGACGATTCGGCCCGCGTTCGGTGAAGCCCCTACGGGCAGAACCAACGGATCGATGACCACGTCGGCGGGATCGATTCCGTGGTCTTGGGCCCGGTTCAGAATTTTCTTTGCCACCTGGAGTCGCAGCTCAGGTGTCTTGGGAATCCCTGACTCGTCCATGGCCAGGCCGATGACCGCAGCCCCATGCTTCTTCACCAGGGGGAGAACGGACTCCAGGCGCTCCTCTTCTCCATTCACCGAATTGACAAGGGCCTTCCCTTCATAGGCTTCCAGCCCCCGGGCCAATGCAGCCACTACGCTGGAGTCGATGCAGAGCGGCACCTCAGTAAGAGACTGAACCAGCTCCACGATTTGTGCCAAAAGGGCAGGCTCGTCCACCATGGGGATGCCGGCATTCACGTCGAGAATTGCGGCTCCTGCCTCAATCTGGGCCAGGGCATCTGCGGCGACCCTATCCAAGTTCCCTTCAGCCATCTCGGCCGCCAGGGCTTTCCTTCCCGTCGGGTTGATTCGCTCTCCGATGATTCGAACGGGATAACCAGGCCCGATGACCACCGTCTTTGTCGCCGACGTCAGTTTCGTTTCCAAAACGCGCCTCCAATTATCGCCCTTGTGTAGGGGTTCGACTCAACCTACTCTGTCCCACAGGATGAAAGCTAGTTCCATTATCTGAAGAAAAGTACGACAATGACTCTTCCCCAGCCAATACCGGGGACACGAGCTGTTCAACGCGTCCTTTCTCTCCTGAGTGCCTTCACCGAGAGCAGGCCAAAGTGGAGCCTTTCCGAGCTTTCTGCCGAGGTGGGGCTGAGCAAGGCCACCGCTCACAGGATGTTGAGCGTGCTCGAACAGGAGGGCTTTGTTGTTCGGCCGGCAGGCAGCGCCGACTTCCGACTGGGTCCGAAAATGATCGTGCTCGGCGTCCTGGCCCTCAAAGCGGTGGATGTTCGGGCTGTGGCCCGTCCTGTACTCCAGTTTCTGGCTGAAACGACAGGCGAAGACGCCACCCTGGAGTCGCTGGTCGGCACGGAGGTTCTGATCCTCGATGAGGTGCGTGGACGAGGCCTGATGGGTCTCGGAACTGAGGTCGGAACCCAATGGCCTGCCCACGCCTCCGCCACCGGCAAAGTCCTACTAGCGGGTGCCGAAAAGGCGATGACCGAGCCCGTGGGTGGGTTACGCCCCATGACCACCCGCACCATCACATCGTGGGAGATTTGGACTGAAACCCTTTCAGCGGTTCGGGAGAAAGGGTATGCCACCAACATCGAGGAACTCGAGTACGGATACCACTCTGTGGCGGCCCCAATCCGGGACCGGGAGGGGCGGACCACCGCGTCTCTGAGCGTGGGAGGGTCCGCTCACCGCGTCACCATGGATCGGATCCCTGAATTGGCCAAGGCAGTGCAAGAGGCCGCTTCACGCGTATCCGAGCGGTTGGGATACCGAGGCTCGGACTGAACAAAATGGCTCAGCCCTGTCCCCATCGACAAAACGACCGAAGAGGAACGAATAGATGAGACCGACCCTCCGCTTCCTGGATGATGAGTTGATTACCCGAATCCTCGACGAGGCCAGGGACCTGCTCAAAACCCTGGGCGTGACGATCCACAACCCGGAACTCCTTTCCGTCCTGGGAGACCATGGGGGAGAAGTCGATCTCTCCGCGGATCATGTGAAGCTGACCGACGACATGATCGACCAGGCCTTGAAGACCGCTCCGGGGTCTTTCAAGCTATTCGACGTTCTTGGAAACCAGACCCACGACTTTTCGGGGAACAATGTGCATTTCGTCCCGGGCTCGGCGGCTGTCAACATCCATGACCATGCGACGGGGGAGATCCGGAGGCCGACCACGGCCGATTACATCAGGTACGCCAAACTCATGGGAAGCATGGAGAACATCGCCGCCCAGAGCACGGCGTTCATTCCCTCTGATGTGGCTGACCCAATCGCCGATTCCTACCGGCTTTTCCTGAGCCTTCTCTTCTGCGAGAAGCCCGTCGTAACCGGCGCCTTCTCCAGCGCGGGCTTTGGTCCAATCCACGACTTGCAGCTTATCGTTCGTGGCAACGCTGAAGAGCTGAAGAAGAAGCCGCTGGCCATCCTCTCGGCTTGCCCCACCCCTCTCCTCAAATGGACCGAGGCAAGCAGTCAGAACCTGGTGGACTGCGCCAAGGCTTCCATTCCTGTTGAGTACATCTCCATGCCCCTATCCGGGTTCATGGCACCCGTCACTCTCGTGGGCTCGTTGATCCAGCACACGGCCGAGACTCTTAGCGGCTTGGTCATAAGCCAGGTCTCCAACCCGGGGACGCCCGTGCTCTACGGCGGCGCACCGGCCATTTTCGATATGCGCTATGAGACGACCCCGTTCGGCGCAGTGGAGACCATGATGACCGACTCCGCTTATACCGAAATCGGCAAATTCCTGGGCCTCCCAACCCAGTCGTACACGTCCATGAGCGACGCCAAGCAACTCGATGCACAGGCCGGACTGGAGACTGCCATGGGGGCAACGCTGGGTGCTCTGGCAGGCACCAACAACATCTCCGGCCCCGGCATCCTGGATTTCATCAACACGCAGAGCCTCGAGAAGCTGGTGGTGGACGATGAGATCTGCGGGATGACCTTCAGAATGCTGCGGGGGATCGAACCTAGGGAGGATTTTCCTGCCTTGCCCCTATTCCAGGAGTTCCTGCGAGACAAGCACCTCATCATCGCAGACCACACCCGGCGCCACATGAAGGACGAGATCCGCTTCCCCGGGCCAGTTATCGACAGAGCCAATCGGGCTCGTTTCCGAAATGAGGGAGGGGTGACCCTTCGGGAGCGGGCTTCGAATGAGGTGGAACGGCTCGTCGCGGACGCCGAACCTTCCAGGTTGGACGACGAGGTGAAAGCACAACTCATCGAGCGTATGGAGCGCGCGGCCAAGGACTCAGGC
This sequence comes from Gemmatimonadota bacterium, assembly GCA_043820695.1. Classification (GTDB taxonomy): domain Bacteria; phylum Gemmatimonadota; class Gemmatimonadetes; order Longimicrobiales; family Gaopeijiaceae; genus JABDNZ01. The sequence continues at coordinate 21,154 of JBDRDQ010000432.1, forward strand.
ATGGACGCCCTACCTTTGAGGGACGCGTGAGGGGGACCCTCCCTCTCGATTCCATCCGGGTGGCACCCCACCGTGACGTTGCCCTTCGAAGGCAAGGTGTTCCGGATGGACACCAGGTCTCCGACCTGGTAGCGGGTCTCGTAGACAAGGCGATCTCTCTCTATGAGTCCCTTACCCAGCCCAAGGGGATCATCGCGGAGATTTCCCTCTCTGATTTTGAGGAGGTCTTAGGCGGGGAGGGTCGAAATGACCTCCCGGCCCCGCTTCAGGGGATTGTGAAAAAGGCAGACGGCCTGGCCCTTTTTGCGGCTACCCTCGGGGATCCCGTCAGCACAAAGATCCAGGAATTGTTCAAGGAGAACGATCCCGCTACAGCCTGTATGCTGGATGGCATCGCGTCGGACCGGGCGGAAACGGCTGCGATTCTCGTCGCCGATGCGTTTTTGGACTCCCTGCTCCGGAGAGGGGAGGTCGATTCAGATGTAAGGGTTCTC
>JBDRDQ010000433.1:0-8775 GCA_043820695.1 Gemmatimonadota bacterium
TCCTCGAATTCCGGCTTCTCCTTCACCTTCTCCCCATCGGTGGTCCGACCGATCTTGAAGGAGACGGGTCCTTCCGGCGTGTCCCGGACCTCCTCCTCCCGGCAGAGCTTGAACCGGTCCCAGGCGGAGTAGCGAACCCCGAAGCTGGAGCTGTGTCGGAGCAGGAAGTCCGAAAGGATGGAAACGTCCTCCGGCTTCACCAGGAACGTCATGCAGGCTGCAGGCCTCCCCTTTTTTCCCACGAGTGGTGTGACCCAGGCGTCCAAAGCGCCCAGCTCCAGACCCTTCTCCATGATCCATGCCGTCCGCTCGCCGGTCTGGTCATCCACGTTGCAGCGCACTTCAAAGACCTGATCGGTTTCGTAGGGAAGGAGCGTCGCGTTGCTGCCGGCACCCGCATCGGTCATTTCCGCACCTCCGCCACTCCCCGCGGTTCCGAGACTTTCCTCAACCAACACCACCCTGAACACGTTCGGGTAGTCTCCTAGATCCCTGGTGCCGGCCCCGGACCCTTGGGCCAGGAGGGTTCCCGAGGGCCACCCCTCCGCGAACTCGGGATCCAGAGCTTTGAGGATGGCGAGACCTGTCGGTGTGGATAGCTCTACGTTCGGTCGGGTGATGGCATCGGGGACGGGGGCTACCGGCATCCCAACCGCCAGGCGGGCTGAGGCGGGCGGGGGCACGGGGTAGGTCCCATGCTGAATCTGGACGGTTCCCCGACCGAGCTTCACCGGGGAGGCCAGCACCCTATCCGCTCCCACGGTCGCGACACAGACCCCGGCCATGGCCACATCCACCACGGAGTCCACCGCTCCCACCTCGTGGAAGGTCACCTTCTCCACCGGCACCCCGTGGGAGTCGGCCTCCGCTTCGGCCAGGAGCCGAAAGACCCGAAGAGCGAACTCCTTTGCGACCGGACCCAGGTCGGACTTTTCCAGTTGATTGACCAGGGCAGGGTAGTGGTAATGGTGGTGGTCTCCCTCTGGAGCCCCGTCCGCGAGAACCACGCTCACATTCGTAAAGCGGGCGTGGGCCCTTTGGGTGTTGGTGATCTCCACCTTTACGTCCGGCGCGTGGATGAGGCCAGGCACCGCCCGGATCGCCTCAGGATCCACCAGCCCAGCGTCCAAGAACGCCGCGGTGAACATGTCACCGGCGATTCCGGCGAAGCTCTCGAGGTAGAGGGTGCGTTTGATCATTGGGGGATCACCGGGTTTCGGGTAGGCGGCCAAGGCGGATCACCGGGTGGCGTCCTTCGGGCGGGCCGCCGCCACGGCTTTGGCGACCCGGGCGGCTGCAATCCCCGCGGAAAAACCGTTATCGATGTTGGAAACGGTTACTCCGGGGGCACAGGAATTCAGCATGGCAAGGAGGGCTGCGAGACCATGGAAACTGGCTCCGTAGCCGACGCTGGTGGGAACGGCGAAGACCGGAGATCCTACCAGTCCCCCGACCACGCTGGGAAGGGCCCCTTCCATTCCCGCCACCACCACCACCGCGGCCGCCTCACGCAGCTTTTCCACCTTGGAGAGGATTCGGTGGAGTCCGGCCACCCCTACATCGTAGATCCGGTGGACCGGCACACCCATTGCCACACAGACCTCCACCGCCTCCTCGGCTACCGGGAGATCGGCAGTTCCTCCCGAAACCACCGCAACAAAAGGAAGTCCGCCATCCGAGCCCATTTCCTGCGGGGGGTGGACAAGGCAGGTACGCCCCCGATGGTTAAGGCGGGCGTTGGGGAATCGGTCCTCGAGCGCCGCCCGCTTCTCCGGATCCAGCCTGGTGAGGAGAACCGGAACACCGGGGGCCGAGAGGCGGTCGGCGATCTCGAGGATCTCCTCGATGGTCTTTCCTTCGCCGTAGACGACCTCGGCCAGTCCCTGCCGGAGGTGCCTGTGGTGATCCAGCGTGGCGAAAGCCAGTTCGTCTTGGCGCAGGGGGCCGGCCTGGAGCTTCGCCACTCCAAGGTCTATGGAGACACTCCCGTCGGCCACGGCCTCAAGGAGGGCCCTGATATCCTCCGGTGTCATGAGACTCCACCTCCGGTTCGGTAGCCTGCCAGATCAAGGGTCACCCAACGGTATCCTCGCTGGGATCCCTCCCGTAAGAGTTCCTCCCGACAACTCAACACCGCCTCCATCTCTTCCGGTGGCACTTCCACACGAAGGAAGAAGGAGTTCCGTTCATCCTTACAAACCCGGACCCGGAGGGTGGATACTCCGGCACGTCGCAGGACACCCTCCATCTCCTCAACGTCACGGAGTCTCTCCGGCGTGATCCCGATCCCCGTCATGATGCGGGAGCTCAGACAAGGGCTGGCCGGTTTTCTGGACAGGGGGAGTCCGGCCTCATGCATCAGGAAGCTGATCTCGGCTTTCGTGAGGCCGGCGTCGGCCAAAGGCGTCAGGGCCCCGGCCTCCTGAGCGGCCCGGTGCCCCGGCCGGTCGTCCTGTCGGTCGGACGCATTGTATCCATAGAGAAGCCACCGAGTGCCGGTTTCCTCCGCCACTTTTCCGGCGATCCGGAAGAGCTCGACCTTACAGTGATAGCACCGTTCCCTGTCGTTCCGTGAGTATTCGGGAAGGGACATCTCCAGGCTCTCTTCCCAGATGTGCTCTAGGCCCAGGGAGCTCGAGAAAGCCTGCGCATCTTCCTTGTCCCGGGCTGGGGTGCTGGGGCTGGTCGTCGTAAGCGCTACCACCCGCCCACCTCCCTCGACCATGACCTGGTGCGCCGCCCAAAGGAGAAAAGCGCTGTCCATGCCGCCAGAGAAGGCCACGATGACTCCCTCCTGCACCCTCCGGGAGAGGTCCTCTTTGAGGGCCGCCAGCTTCCTGGCCGCGACAGAACCGTCAGCTTCCGCTGCGAAGGCGGAGGACGGATCGAGAATGGGAAGGCTGTGGTCCATGGTCCTCGTGTACCTTGTGGCGGCGGGTAAGTGCCTGGAAACTACCGTAACCCGGTGGGGATGGGGAAGCGCAGAGAGCCGGGATTTTGCTTCTTTGGTTTGCGGGCTATCTTCATTCTCATGACTTCCGAGACCACCATCCTTCTCGCCTCGGCCCTTTCCATAGGGTTCTTTCATACCCTCCTGGGGCCGGATCATTATCTGCCCTTCGTGGCCATGTCCCGTGTGGGGGAATGGTCTCGCAAGAAGACCCTGCTCGTCACGGCTTTCTGCGGGTTGGGACATGTAGCCGGCTCGGTGGTCCTGGGGATGGTGGGGATAGCCTTTGGGTTCTCCCTTTCCCGCCTGGAAGCCTTTGAGTCGTCCAGAGGATCCTGGGCCGCTTGGGGGTTGATTCTCTTCGGGCTCCTCTACTCCATCTGGGGTGTTCGGCGGGCTCTCCGAGGACAACAGCACTCACACGCGCACGCCCATTCGAACGGAACCCAGCATCTTCATGAGCACACCCACGCCAAGGAGCATCTCCATCCGCATCCGGCAGGGTCCGGTTCCAAAATGACCCCCTGGGTTCTCTTTGTGATCTTCCTCTTCGGGCCCTGCGAAGCCCTCATCCCCCTCCTCATGTTTCCTGCGGCCACCGAGAGTTGGACCACCCTGATCCTGGTAACGGGAACCTTCGGGCTCGCCACCATTGCAACCATGTTGGGGCTGGTGTTCGCAAGCCTGGAGGGGATTCAGCGGATCTCCTTCCCCCGGGCCCAGCGGTACGGTCACGCCCTGGCCGGAATCACCATCCTCCTTTGTGGTGTCGCCATCGAGTTCATCGGGCTGTAGGGCGTTACCGTTCTCCCGCCAAAAGCCATTCTCCCGGCCTCGCCAATGCAACCCCGAGCCCCTTCGACACAATCCAACCCTTAGACACGTACAGGCAGGTAACGCTGCCGACCCCCTGAACTTCCCAATTCGAGGATTGGTCTCTATGGCGCTTCGGGACTGGCTCCGGGTCCGTCCCGAGGGCAGGTACATTCGCCGGGCCCTCGTCATCTTCACCCTGGCTCCCACCCTCCTCCTGGGTGGGGAGGCCCTGGTTCGTGCCCGCCTTCATCCCCTCTCTTCAGCCGATTCCGCTACCCGGGTCTATGCCCGGCCCTTGGTCCTTTCTCGCGGGGACCGCCCCGATCGGGGTGCCGTGCAGGACCACCTTCAGCGTCTGGGATACCGAAGGGCTCAGGGTGGGGAGGTTGGAATCGGAGAGTATTACTTCGGTTCCCGGGGTTGGCTGATCGGCCTACGACCTTTCCGGGGATCGGGTGACCTCGTGAAGCCCGGCTTTGCCATCCTACGTGTTGATTATTCGGGGCAAATCTCCCGGGTGGAGGATGAGGAGGGGAGAAGACTCGACCAGCTGTCGCTGGAGCCGGAACTGATCGGGCGGATTGGCCATGGCCCCCTTGAAGATCGGGTTCCGGTCCTTCTTGACGAAGTGCCGGAGCACCTGGTCTCCGGGGTCCTCACCGTGGAGGATCAGCGGTTCTTCGAACACGCCGGGCTGGATTTTCGTCGGATCGCTGCGGCCTTCATGGTGAACTTCAGGGCGGGAACGGTGGTGCAGGGGGGAAGCACGCTGACCCAGCAGCTGGCGAAGAACCTCTACCTGAGCCCCAAGCGGTCCGTCGTCCGGAAGGTCCGGGAGGCCATGATCGCCGTCGCCCTGGAGAGACGGCACACAAAGGAAGAGATTCTCCAGGCCTACCTGAACCATGTCTACGTGGGGCAGGATGGCGCGGTGGCGATCCATGGCGTCGGCCGGGCTGCCGAACACTTCTTCGGGAAGGACGTGGCCACCCTGGGCCTGGCCGAGTCGGCCCTTCTGGTTGCGCTCATACGTGCGCCAAGCCTCTACTCTCCCTTCCGGAACCCCGGGACTGCGGTCACCCGGCGGAATCTGGTTCTTCGCCTGATGCGAGACGAAGGATTCATCTCCGAGGAGGAGTACCAGAAGGCCTCGGACGCTCCCCTCACTCTCCGGAAGAAGTCCCCTCCCATTCGCAGCGCCAGATACTTCCTGGATTATGTCGCCGAGGAGCTGAGGGCCCAGGGGGACGGGGATGCGGATGAGGGTGCGGATGCGAATGCGGGTGAGGGGGTAACTGCGGGTGGGGGGGTGAGAGCCGTGGTGACCACCCTGGATGCCAATCTCCAGCGAGCGGCTGAGAAGGCCGTCAGCGAAGGCCTCGCCCGCCTGGAGAGGGATTTCGATTGGCTCAGGGAGGAGGAAGCCGGGGAACCCCTCCAGGCAGCTCTCGTGGCCCTGGACCCTCGCACAGGAGAGATCCTTGCCATGGTGGGGGGCCGCGACTACGGAACCTCCCAGTTCAACAGGGCGGTCCGCGCTCGCCGCCAGCCCGGAAGCGCTTTTAAACCCGTCGTGGCTCTGGCAGCTTTGGCCCGGCCTGATCACGGCTCGAACTCCTCCGAGCGAAACCAACCCCGGTTTACTCTGGCATCGGTCCTGGAGGACGAGCCGTTCCAGATCGAGACTCCTGTTGGGATGTGGCAGCCGGCGAACTACGACCGGAGCTTCAGCGGGCCTGTGACCCTAAGAGACGCGCTGGAACGCTCCCTGAATGTGCCCTTCGCTCGATTGGGCCTGGAGGTGGGGCCGGAACGGATCGTGGAAACGGCCCGGAAAATGGGGATCGAAAGCCCCCTCAATCCGTATCCCAGCCTCGCTCTGGGCGCCTCTGAAGTCTCCCCATTGGAGCTGACTCAGGCGTTTGGGGTGTTGGCTGCGGGAGGGTTCCGACCTGAGCTGAAGAGCAGGTATGGTGGCCAACCGGTGGGGCGGCAGGCTTTCGATCCTGCGGAGACCTTCCTGGTGACCTCAGCGTTACGCGGGGCGGTGGAGCGTGGCACCGGAAGGGGAATCCGGGAGCTGGGCTTCCACGGGGACGTGGCTGCAAAATCCGGAACCACTAACGACTTCAGAGACGGGTGGTTCATCGGGTACACCCCCTCCATTGTCGTGGGCGTTTGGGTCGGATTCGATCATGGCAGGCGCCTGGAGCTCCCAGGTGCGGGAGTGGCTCTCCCCATCTTTGCCGCCTTCCTGAGGGATGCGCTTGGCTCCGATGGCCGGTCCGGGCCTTGGGGCGGAAACGGGTTCTCCTACCCCTCGGGGTTGGAGATTGTGGACGTGGATCCTTCCACCGGGCTCAGGGGCGGGTGGGGGTGCAGAGGTGAGCCGGAGATCTTTCTCCGCGGCACCGCTCCGGAGGGGAGTTGCGGCGAATTTCGAGTCGACAGCCGGACTCTCCGGCTTCTTTTGGAGAGGGGCGGTGACGAAGTGTCCCGGTTGATACGGCGCATTTTCGAGGGTAAGAAGCGGAACCGGGAGCCTGTCCGGAATCCCTGACCGGAACAGGCTCCCGCGCCTTCGATCCCCTGCCCGCCCTCATCAGCCTCCGAAGGAAAGCCCGAAGGTCCCTGCCATTCCGTCCCCCACATCGCCCGTCTGGTACAAGCCCGCGATACCGATATGGACAGGCCCCAGTATCAGGCCCAGACCACCCCCCAGCTGAAAGCCATCCGTGATCGCCGCGATTCCGGCCCTGAGGGGAACCGATGGCGCCGGCCTGTACTCCATCCCCACCCCCAGATGCATCTTCGGGCCGATATCCAGTCCGTCTCCCGTCCGTTGCCGGAACTCGGCTGTGACGGTGAGGTTATCGAGAACGTCATACGCGCCCCCGAGGACCAGGACCGGATTGAAGGTGAGGTCCTTCACCTTGTCCTGGAGGGATGAGGGCGCCTCGGTCACCGGGCGTTCGTCGAAGTCCACTTCATTGGTATCCGCGTCGAACACTGCCTGGCCAGGCCTGTAAACCAGTTTCTCCTGGTCCCATTCGAAGGTGTGGAACAGGTTCTGGATGACGGCGGCCGCGGCCCACGGCCCGCGCTCCCATGCAACGCCCACGTCCAGACCCAAACCCGATCCTCGACTCCAATCCTGCCGCTCGGTGTCAGGATGGACGACAGGGAAGTCCACGTCCAGCTCCAGAGGATTGCTCTGGGCGAGAGTTCCCGCGTCCTCCCCGAAGGCCAGTACATGGCCCCAGGATTGTTTCAGGGTAGCCCCGATGCTGAGGCCCTGCTCGAGGCCCGGGACCCAGCGCCTTGCGATGGGAAATCCTGCGGATACCCCCAACGTCGTGACGGCGTACCCGCTCAGTCCCGACCCACTGAGATCGAAGTCTCCGGCTTCGCCGGTCCGCCCCGCGTTCCCGAACAGGAGGAGCTCGGCTGCCGCTTGGTTCAGGCTGGTTCTGCCGGAGGCGATCGTAGACAGCTGGACCCCGAAGTTGCTCCAGCTGAAGCTGGCCGGCGTGATCTCCAAAGCCCCTGATCCGGTCTGCCCCCCTGCGGTGGCGATTCGTTGGAGCCAATCCTCTTTCACGGAGGTCGGCACCACCACCCCCCCGTATTTCGCGAAATCGGACAGGGAAAGGGGATCCAAGGATTGGCTCATTTTTACCGGCAGGAGCGCAAGACTGAACCCTGGATTCCCAGGCATTCCCAGGCCTGCCGGGTTGAGCCCCACCGCAGCGAACCCACGAGCCAGCACGGTGTAATTGTTTGCAGTGCCAAGTGTGGCGGGACTGGCCCCGGGTAGCTGGCCGGACGTGGGTTGAGTCCAGAGGAGCACGGCCAGGAGCACGCCGAGCGCCAATGAGATCTTTCCGTTTCTCATGGTGTGTCTTTTCCTCATCCGATCCGAATGACCAGGTCCAACTTGGCATCGATTGTCATGACTTGTCGCGGAGCCAGGGTAACGACTCCAGCATTCTGGTTCACCGTACCTTGTCCGGTAAGGACCACGTTGGGCTCACCGAGAAAGGATTGAAGCTCGGCCTTGCTGAACTCCACTTCCACGGTGGAGGTGGGGGTAGGTGGAATTGGAGCGATCAGGATCACGGGGTCGTCCATCGTGGGCCCTTTGACCGTGAGATTCAGGACGGCCCCTACCGACCACGGATTCACGATCTCAAACCTGAAGGAGCCGGCACTTACCCGGTCCACCGCGTCCTTGCTGATATCCACAACGTTCAGACTGGTTACGCCAAGGTTGAATACCTCGCCAGCCAGGGCGACCGCGGCCGAGGCGACTTCCAGATCCTCGGGAGTGGCTGTGACCTCGATCTCATCGGTCAACCTGATGAGAACCCAGTTTCCGGGCTCGGGACCTCCGGCCGGTGAGTTGACGCTGACGGTCACTGAAAGGGATGAACTCACGGCCCCGGAATACTCGAGATCTCGACTCAGGCTCACACCGGGGCCGAAGCTGGTGTCGATTCCGTCCACCACGATCTCGTCCAGGACCGGTCCTGCTGGTCCTCCGTCGCGGAGGGCCAGGGTGAAGCTCCCAGTCCCTCCTCCGGGAGGCTTCAAAGGATCGAAACTGAACCTGTTTCGCGCACGTACCACCACCCGACCCTCCTGGACCTGCGCCGACTCCACCTTGTCAGGGAGAGAAAGGCTGTCGTGGAAGGTCCCTGAAAAGGCGGGCTTGGGGACCGTCAGGCCGTTGAGCCCCTGACAAGCGGCACAAAGCACACCGAGATTCTCTTGGAACGCGATGGGATCCACCCTTATGGTGAAGGCCGAAGTGTCACTCGTCACGCCCACGTCCTCGGGCAGGAACTCCACGACATCGATGGAAGTCCCAGCGATGGGGAGGATCCATTCCTGGTCCAGCTTGGGAGCGTCGGTAGGGATATCGCAGGCCCAAAGGGCTCCCACCGCCGCGAGGAGGATGATCCTCCCTCCCGTTCTCTCCAGCGACTTCATCAGCTGTTTCCTTGGGT
>JBDRDQ010000434.1:0-20910 GCA_043820695.1 Gemmatimonadota bacterium
CGTCCGGGTTGAGGTCCCGGAACAGTACGATTTTCCCAATGAACGATTCGGTCAATTTGCTCGTCACCTGACTTACCTCGAAGAATGTGAAATTGTGAAACAAGGGAAATGTCTACATTCCCGGTCCCCGCGGCAAATTCAAGGGCTTTCGGCGGGCCCATCACCGTCAACCACCCGGTACTGCCCGTCGTCCAGCCGCCAGCGCCGGAGCAATCGGTGGCCGTCGCCCGGCATGACCTCACCTCCGCAATAAGCCACGTCACGGGCTTCGGCCGGGAACAGCCTCACCGGGGCTTCATTGACCCCTCTCTGGCCCTTGTCTAGGTTCGTTCTCTCTACTGCCTGACCGATGCAGATCACCGGGAAAGCGCGGAACGACATGGAACTGGCTCGTCGCATTTTCAGAGAGTATGACATCCGTGGGATCGTTGGAGCGGACCTCGACCCTGAGGTCACCCGCCTCGTGGGCAGGGCCTATGGTTCCGTTCTCCGAGAGACGCTGGGTGGGACCGGGGCTCGGGTGGCTGTGGGGCAGGACAACCGCCCCCACTCTCCGGGCCTGGCCCAGGGCCTCATGGAAGGCCTCATGGCTGCCGGTGTGGACGTCATCAGTCTTGGAACAGTCCCGACTCCTCTCGCACTCTGGGCCGAAAACCGCCTGGGTACCGACGGCGCCATCCAGATCACCGGTTCCCATAACCCCTCCGAGTACAACGGGATCAAGATGACGCTTCAGGGCCACTCCTTTTTCGGTGCGGCCATTCAGGAGCTTTTCGAGCGAATTCAGGAGGGGCGTTTCCTGGAAGGATCAGGGTCTCTGATCCATGAGGAGATCATACCCGCCTATATTGAGGAGATTGCCAAAGGGTTTCAGCTGGCCCGGCCCATTCGAGTGGTGGTGGATTGCGGAAATGGGGTGGGATCTCTTGTGGGTGTGGATCTCTTGGAGGCCATCGGAGCTGAGGTCATCCCTCTCTACTGCGAATCGGATGGCACCTTCCCCAATCACCACCCGGACCCCACCGTGGACGAGTACCTGGTGGACATGATCGACCTGGTTCGGGAGAGGAATGCGGATCTTGGGATTGCCTTCGACGGGGATGCGGATCGGATTGGCGCCGTTGACGAGAACGGCACCGTGGTCCGAGGGGATATCCTCCTCCTCCTATTCGGGTTGGACATCCTGGAAGCCCTGGGGCCTGGACAAAAGTTGGTCTTCGACGTGAAGTGCTCCCAGGTACTCCCGGAGGTCTACTCGGCTGCCGGCGGAGTTCCCATCATGTGGAGGACCGGACATTCCCACATCAAAGCCCGAATGAAGGAAATCGGGGCTCCACTAGGAGGTGAGTTGTCAGGTCATATATGCTTTGCAGATAAGTATATAGGCATTGACGACGCACCCTACGATGCATGCCGTTTGGTCGACCTTCTGGCCCGGAAGAACCAGCCCTTTTCGGAGGTCGTGGCGGAGCTTCCCCAGTATGTGTCCACCCCTGAGATTCGCATCGAGGTGGACGAGAAGAAGAAATGGGAGGTGGTCGATCGGGCCCTGGAGCATTTCCGCCAGAGCTATGAGGTCATCGATGTGGACGGCGCCCGGGTCCTCTTCGGGGATGGCTGGGGCCTTCTGAGGACATCCAACACCCAGCCGGTGCTCGTGGCTCGTTTCGAAGCCCGAACTCCGGAGCGACTTGCGGAGATTCAGGGGCTGATGGGAAGCTGGCTCGAGACCCAGGGGATCCATGTCTGATCAAGTAACGAAGGTGCGCAGAAGAGGCCGATCCCTCCTGATCCTGGCCATCGTCCTCGCCATGGTATTCCTGATTGGGCGGTCGGTGGCCGGCTTCTTCACGGAAATTCTCTGGTATCGGTCGGTGGGGTACTCTTCGGTCTTTTGGACCCGGACTCTCGCCGAGCTGGGGATGCGAATGGCGGCCGGAATTCTCACCGCGGCGGTGGCTTTTGGGAGCTTCCGGGTGGTGGGCCGGACGCTGAGCGGCGTCCAGATCAGGCGCCAATTCGGAAATCTGGAGATTGCGGAGCGAATCCCCAAGGGCGCCATCACCTGGGGCACGGTACTCGTTTCCCTCCTCTTGGGCCTCTGGTTGGGAGCGGCCTTTCCTCAGAGTGCCGGACTCAGGCTGCTGCTCCTGATCAGAGCCCCTGAGTGGGGCCTCGCAGTGCCCTGGCTGGGGAGGGACGTTTCCTTCTTTGTGTTCGCCCTTCCCGTTCTTGGGGGGGGAATGATCCTGGGGCTCTCCCTCGTATTCCTCCTTATGTCCTTTTCCGCCGCAGGGTATGCTGCAACCGGTTCACTTTCGGTTCGAAGCGGCCGGATGAAGATGGGTCCTCTTCCCAGGAAGCATCTGGCCGTCCTTTGTGCCATCTTCCTCCTTTTCTTGGCGGGGCGTTTCTGGCTGGCGCCGTACCTCCTGATGCTGGACGGGAACTCGGGCGTCCAGGGGATTTTCGGGTTCGCGGATGCCAACGCCCGGGTTCGGGGTTACCAGGCCCTGGCCCTTCTCACGCTGGCGGCCGCCGGCGTCATGGGCTGGTCCGGGTTCCGAAAACGACTCACCCCCCTCATTGCGTCGGGTGTCTCGGTGGTCCTGGGGGGGCTGATCCTCATCCAGCTCTACCCGGAGCTGGTCCAGCGTTTTCAGGTGGAGCCGAATGAGCTGAATCGAGAGACGCCCTACATCGAGGCGAACCTTGAGTTCACACGCATAGGGTTCGGGCTGGGTGACCTCCAGAGGGCGGAATTCGATTACGATCCGGAAGCGTATCCGGATTGGGGATTGGCGGCCCAACAGTTCACGGGTCTTCCGATTTGGACCCCTGGAGCCCTCCTCACCACCTTCCACACGTTGGACGCCCGGTTCCCCTATTACGACTTCGAGACCGTGGCTGTCGACCGTTACCCGTCGAGAAACGGTGTCATACCGGTGGCGCTGGCCGTTCGGGAGATCGATCCGGGAGGGATCGGGGACCCCAACTGGCAGAATTTGCATCTCCGGACCTTGTACCAGGCGGGAATGGGGGCCGTGGCCAGCGCCGTCAACCGCAGAACACCCGAGGGCCGTCCGCACATGTTCATTGCGGGGATTCCACCGGTTTCCTCCGGTGACCCGGATGGCCCCGTGGCCCTGGGCGTTTCGGGCCCAGAGGCCTTGAATCTCAGTGAGGCATCGGTGTATTTCGGGTCCAGGGGACAGAACTATGCCGTCGTGAACCCCGATTCCGTCCTGGCCTCCGGAGGGGAGCTCTCCGATCTACCCCGGGGCATCCTGCTCAGCGGGCTGGTGCGGAAGTTGGCCCTCGCCTGGCGTTTCCGGGACGCAAACCTCCTCTTCGCTTCAGAGATCTCCCCGGAGAGCCAGTTCGTCTTCCGACGGAGTGTGGTGGAGAGGGCTTCCGCCATCGCCCCCTTCCTCCGGTTCCTGGGAGATCCTTACCCGGTCGTTCACCAGGGACGGATCGTCTGGATTTTGGAAGGATTCACCTCAACGAGGAGCTTCCCCCTCGCCAACGCCCAGGATCTCACCGGAGCCGGGCCCGTCACCTACCTCCGGAACAGCGTGAAGGTGACGGTGGATGCCGTAACCGGGGATATCCGGTTTTTCCGCATGGATCTGGAGGATCCTCTTTTGGAGGCCTGGTCGAGGGTTTTTCCCGATCTGCTTCAGTCCTTCGACGACATGCCTCGAGAGTTGCAGGCCCATATCAGATATTCGAGAGAGCTTCTGGACGTTCAGGCCAGGGTTCTCCTCCAATACCATCAGGAGACGGCACCTCGGTTCCACGGTCAGCAGGACGTCTGGGGTCTGCCGCAGGAGTTGGCCGAAGGGACCCGGCCTGTTCCCTTTGTACCGGAATACGGCCTCTACCGGCTCCCCGGGGAAGAGGATCCGGAGTTTCTCCTCTCATCGGTCTTTGTGCCGGCCGGCCGGCAGAACCTGACGGCGATTCTGGTGGCCCGGTGCGATCCGGAACGTTACGGTGAGTTGTTGCTCTTCGATATCGCAGTGGAGGAACAGGTCCCGGGGCCTCGGCAGGTGGAGGCTCTGGTTGAACAGGATCCCGTCATCTCCCAGCAGTTCTCCCTCTGGCGGCAGGGAGGGAGCCAGGTCTGGACGGGCCACCTCCACATTGTTCCCGTCGGTCAGACCCTCCTCTACCTGGAGCCTATCTTTCTGGCAGCGGAAGCCGACGCGATCCCCGAGCTCCGGCGTTTTGTGGTGAGCGACGGGCGGCGTGTCGCAATGGAACCCACGCTGGAGGAGGCCATCGCAGCCCTGGCTCTGGCCGGTGGGGAGGAAGCGCCGGTCCTTTCACCGGTCCTTTCGCCGGTGGCGGATCCGGGGGAAGGCCTTCCATCGACGGCCCTTTGGCCTCAAGAGGCCCTGGGCCTCCTGGACCAAGCTGAAGAACGACTGAGGAGCGGAGATTGGACCGGTTTCGGAGAGGCCCTGGAGGAACTCCGGGCTCTTCTCAGAACCCTCTCCGGAGGCTAGCCAACCCCCCCCCTCCTCCCCTACCTTTTTGGGACCCCTGGGGCCGGGGAACCGTCGGGTTCCCGCCGGGTGCGCCCAGGGTGTGACGCGTAATTGAGCCGCATAGAGGATCGCGATGAATATTCACGAATTCCAAGCCAAGGAGGTCTTTCGGAAGGCCGGAATCCCCGTTCCGCCTGGGGAAGTGGCCGAGACTCCGGAAGCAGCCGAAGAGATCGCCGGGAGACTGGGAGGCCGAGTCGTGGTCAAAGCCCAGGTCCACTCCGGTGGCCGCGGGAAGGCAGGGGGGGTCAAGCTGGCCTCCAACGCCCAAGAGGCACGGGCTCATGCCCAGGCGATTCTGGGCATGGACATCAAGGGGCTCACCGTCGAGAAGGTCCTGGTGACACCGGCAGAGGAGATCGCCACGGAGGCGTATGTGGGATGCCTGGTGGACCGGGCAGCCCAGTCCATCACCTTCATGGTCTCCTCAGAGGGTGGGGTGGACATCGAAGAGGTGGCCCACACCAATCCTGACGCCATCAAGAAGCTCACCGTCGATCCACGTTACGGGCTTCTCCCTCACGAGGCCTACTGGCTTGCCGCGTCTCTTTACGATGATCCTTCCCTCGTAAAGCAGGCCACGAAGATCATCGGCCAGCTGTATTCGGCTTTCACCATGGCCGGGGCCTCCATGGCGGAGATCAATCCCCTCATCTCCACTCCTGCCGGGGAAGTGAAGGCCATCGATGCCAAAATGAGCATCGATGACAACGAGGTCTTCCGGAAGCCGGACATCGCCGCGTACAGAGACCTTTCCGCTGAACCCGAGTCGGAAACAAAGGCTCGAAACGCCGACCTGAGCTACGTGAAGCTGGACGGGAACGTGGGGTGCTGCGTCAACGGCGCCGGACTGGCCATGGCCACCATGGACCTTGTGAAATACTACGGAGGGGAGCCCGCCAACTTCCTGGACATCGGTGGGTCTTCCAACCCCGACAAGGTTGTGGCCGCCCTTGAGATCATCACCTCCGATCCCAACGTGAAGGTGATCCTTTTCAACATCTTTGGTGGGATCACTCGTTGCGACGACGTGGCCAACGGGATCGTGGATGCCATGAAGCGCATCAACATCACCGTTCCCCTGGTGATTCGTCTAACTGGCACCAATGAGGAGGAAGGGGTGCGAATTCTGGAGGGAGCGGGCATGGCTGCCGCGACGTCCATGGATGAAGTCGTAGAGCGAGCGGTGGCCTTGGCCAACCAAGCCTGATCCAACTGAACACGAGAATAGAGAGTCCATATCCATGGCTATCTTCGTAGATGAAAATACCCGCCTCGTGGTCCAGGGGATCACGGGACGGGACGGGTCTTTCCATACCCGTCAAATGATGGAGTACGGAACCCAGGTCGTGGCGGGAGTCACACCCGGGAAGGGAGGTCAGTTCTTCGAGGGACCGGATGGGAAGAAGGTCCCCATCTTCAATACGGTGGAGGATGCTGTAAACGAGGCCGGGGCCAACACTTCGGCCATCTATGTTCCGCCGGCCTTCGCTTCGGGAGCGATCCTGGAGGCGGCCGGCGCCGGAATCGGCTTCATCGTGTGCATCACGGAAGGCGTTCCGGTCCTGGACATGACCCGGGCCCTCAAGTACGTGAAGGACAGGGGTGCCCGGCTCCTGGGGCCCAATTGCCCCGGGCTCATCTCTCCCGGGAAGGCAAAGGTGGGGATTCTGCCTGCCCAGATCGTGACCCCTGGGCCGGTGGGGGTGATCTCCCGCTCAGGAACCCTGACCTATGAAGCGGTGATTCAGCTCACCAACGGGGGAATCGGGCAGACAACCTGTGTCGGAATCGGTGGCGATCCTCTCATCGGCACCAACTTCATCGATGCCCTTTCGGCCTTCAAGGACGATCCGGCCACCGAGGCGATCGTCATGATCGGCGAGATCGGCGGCACCGACGAGCAGGAAGCTGCTTCCTGGGTAAAGGAAAACCTGGACATCCCGGTGGTGGGATTCATCGCCGGCCAGACGGCCCCTCCAGGGCGCCGAATGGGACATGCGGGAGCCATCATCAGCGGGTCGGCCGGAACCGCCGAGGAGAAGATCAAGGCTTTCGAAGAGAATGGGATAGCAGTGGCGGCCCGGCCCCTCGATATCGCTCGGCTCGTCAAGGACGCTCTGGCCAGTTGACAGCTCCCTCCCTGACCCGGGCTTCTCTCCGGCGTACGGAGTTAGAGCCTGTACACGGAGGGGCTCGGGAAGGGGGAACCGAGTAGGAGATGATACTCTCCGAGATCGTCTCCCGGGATCGGATTCTGGTCCCGATGGAGGCCGAAACACTGGAGGAGGCTGTGGGCCTCCTCTGCCATCAACTGGAGTCCTCCCGGACTCTCAAGAGGGGCGCCGGCACCCGTTTGGCCGGGGAGTTTTTCTCCGGAACCAGGGGCGAGGTGGTCCGGGTGAACGAGTGGGTTGTCCTCCTGGCAGCCCAGACCAACCAGGTGGAGAGCCTTGTGGGGTGCCTGGGATCGGCCCGGGTTCCCTTCGACCTGGGAGATCGGGTGGAGGGGGGCACGGCGTCGATCCTCCTTCTTCTCCTCACCCCCCGGCGGGTTTCGCCCCTGAAGATCCAGGCAATCCCTGCTCTTTCCCGGTTTCTCCGGGACAAGCAGAATGCGGGGCGTCTCAGGGACGCCGGAACCACCTGGGAGATCACCTCATTTTCCGAGTTCATGAACCTGGAGGTCCAGGATCAACTCCTGGTGGCGGACGGCCTGACCCCCTTGAAGTACCGCGTCTACCCGGATACACCCTTATCCGAGATTGTGGGCCTCATGGTTCGGCAGGGACTCCGTGCCGTCCCAGTGGTGGGGGAAAAGCACGAATTTCTGGGCCTCATCACGGCCGGCGACGCTATCCGATACCTGATTCCGGGGCGGCTGACCGGTGGAGCCGGGGCCAAGGAGATGGGGAAGCTCAAGGCTCGAGAGATCATGAAGCGCTCCGTTATGTGCGTCTCGGATGACCAGAGCCTTGTGGAGGCTGCGAATCTCATCGTGAATAAGGGGGTAAGCCAGGTACCGGTGGTCCGGGGGGGGGAGTTGGTGGGATTCTTGACTGCGGAATCGGCCCTCCAACTCATGTATGATCCCGGGGATGAGCGCAAGAGCCAGTCCGGAGGGAAAAGCCCCGGTCAGGTCTAGGGGCTGGCCACACCCAACAAACCGAAAAAGCGAAGGGAAGATGAATCGCACCCTTGCCATCGTAAAGCCTGACGCCGTGGGCTCGGGCAAAGCCGGGAAAATCCTTGCTCACCTGGAGGCCGCGGGCTTCACAATCAAAGCTCTGAAAATGACGCGCCTCACCCGGGCCCAGGCGGGCCGTTTCTACGAGGTTCACCGGGAGCGGCCGTTCTTCGAGTCTCTATTGGCCTTCATGACATCCGGCCCATGCCTTCCCATGGTGCTGGAAGCCAGCGGGGCCGTACCCCGCCTCCGCGAAACCATCGGCGCCACCGACCCTGCGGAAGCGGCTCCCGGGACGGTTCGAGCCCTCTACGCGGAGAACAAGGAGCGGAACGGCATCCACGCCTCGGATTCCGATGAAAATGCCGCTCGAGAGATCGCGTTCTTCTTCTCGGATCAGGAGCTATTGGAGGTGTCCGAGTGAGGGTAGGGAACTCGAGAAGAATGGGGCCACAACCGGGCCCCTTCTTCATTTCCCCCCCTGAACTCCGGGTGGCCGAAGGCCTTGTGATCCAGCTTTTTTCGCGTTGACATCGACCCTCAATTTTGGCTATCTTTCCCAGCTATGCTAACGATCCCCTTGGTTCGCCTGGCGCGAGAGGGGAGCCTAGAGTTCCAGGCGGAGATTCCGTCGGACGATCCGAGCTGGGAGGGGACGGAGCTTCGGTTTTCAGCCCCTCTTTCTGTTTTCGGCCACGTGCAGTGGATCCCGAGCGGAGAGGTGCTGGCCCGGATCAGGCTCCAGGGCCTCATGGCCCAGGAGTGCCGCCGGTGCCTGGAGCCGTTGACCGTGCCGGTGGAGGAGGAATTGGATCTCCTCTTCGCACCCGTTGACGAGTCCACCGAGATCGATGAGGATAGCGTTCGACCCCTTCCCGAAAGGGTCGGAGAGTTGAACCTGGCCGACGTGATCCGGGAAGAGGTGCTTCTTTCCGTATCGCCTTTGGCTTTGTGCAAGCCGGACTGCAAGGGACTTTGTCCCCAGTGCGGGATCAACCTGAACGAGAACCGCTGCGAGTGCTCGCAAGAGGAGTCCGATCCCAGGTGGGAGGCCCTTAGAGCGCTGAACGAAGAGCGAGAATAGATCATGGCAGTACCAAAGAAAAGGACTTCCAAACAGAGGAAGCGGAAGCGCAGGACTCATTTCAAGGCTGAGAAGGTCACCACTCAAGCCTGCCCCCGCTGCGGCGATCCGAAGTTGTCTCACCGGGTTTGTCCCACCTGCGGGTTCTATCGGGAAGAGGCGGTCCTCGAGGTCGAGTTGGACTGATCGAGGCTGATTCCTTGCGCATCGCCCTGGACGCCATGGGGAGCGATTCTGCCCCCTTCAACGAGATCGAGGGGGCGGTCGCGGCCCTCCGGCGGTTCGAGCGGGACTGGGAGATCCTTCTGGTCGGTGACCAGGAGCGGCTCGACGCCGAGCTGTCCCGGCATTCGGGCTTTCCACGGGATCGCATCTCTGTCGTCCATGCTCCTGAACGCATTATCCCGGCGGAGGCTCCAGCAGCTGCGGTCCGAAAGAAGCCCGACTCGTCCATCGTGGTTGGGGTAAAACTCCAGAAGGAGGGGAGAGCCGACGCTTTCGTGAGCGCCGGCTCCACTGGAGCGGTTATGGCTGCCTCCCTCCTTTTCCTCCGGCCCCTTCCGGGGGTGGACCGGCCCGCCATCGGCACCGTCCTCCCGACGTCCAACCGACCCACGCTTCTCCTGGATGCTGGAGCAAACGTCGATTGCAGGCCCCATCACCTGCTTCAGTTCGCCCATCTGGGGACAATCTACGCCCAGGACCTCATGGGGGTTGAAAACCCACGGGTAGGGCTCTTGAACATCGGAGAGGAGCCGGAAAAGGGGAATGAGCTGGCCGTGGAGTCCCACAAGCTCCTGGGAGCCTCGAATCTGAATTTCATCGGGAATATCGAGGGCCGGGAGATCATCCGCGGGGGATGTGACGTTCTCGTATGCGACGGGTTCAACGGGAACCTCATTCTGAAATTCTACGAGTCGGTGGCGGAGTTCATCATCGGTCTGCTTCGAAAAGAGATGGCAGCCCGCCACGCGGACGAGCTGCACCTGGACGAGATTTTCCGGTTCCTCGACTACGAAGAGTATGGAGGCGCTCCTCTTCTGGGAGTGAATGGCGTCTCGATCATCATGCATGGATCATCGTCACCGAAGGCCATCAGCAATGCCCTCGAGGTGGCGGCCCGAGCCGTCGAGTCGTCCATGGTGTCCGACATGGCCGGCGAGTTGGCAAGAGGATCGGAGAGTTAGGAAGAGGAATGGTCAAACACCCAAAACCTCTGGTGGAGATCGTCAGCACGGGCCGTTATCTGCCGGACCGGGTCCTCACGAATGCGGATCTGGAGAAGATGGTAGAAACCTCCGACGAGTGGATCCGGGATCGTACCGGAATCGGTGAGCGGAGAATCGCCCGGGAGGACGAGGGGGCGGCCGATATGGCGGCGGAGGCTGCCAGGGCGGCCATGGCGAAAGCGGGGGTGGAGCCAGGGGAGATCGATATCCTCATCGTAGCCACGGCTACGCCCGACCGCTGGCTTCCCTCTACCGCTTGTGACCTCCAGGCCCTCCTCGGGGCTGGTAATGCGATGGCCTTCGATCTCGCTGCGGCCTGTTCAGGGTGGCTCTACGGGCTCACCATGGCCGAAGGATACCTGGCGACTGGTCGAGGGGAGATCGCCCTGGTCGTGGGCACCGAGAAAATGAGCTCCATCGTGGACTGGGAAGACCGGACCACCTGCGTCCTTTTCGGGGACGGCGCTGGGGCTGGCGTGCTTCGAAGGGCCACGGGGAACCGGGGAATCCTCTCAACCCACAATAAGTCCGACGGCACCTTGGGAAATCTCCTCTATCGGCCCGCCGGGGGAGCGGTGATTCCAATGTCGCCCGAGGTCCTGGAAAGTAAGGGCCATCTTCTCAAGATGTCGGGAAGAGAGGTTTTCAAGAACGCCGTCCGGTCCATGGCCGATGCCGCGGATATGGCCCTCCAGATGGCGGGCTTCACCGGGGATGATATCGACCTGCTCATCCCTCACCAGGCCAACATACGTATCATCAATGCCACTGCGAAATACGCCGGAATCCCCATGGAGAAGGTCTACATCAATGTGGACCGATATGGGAACATGAGCTCCGCGGCGATTCCCGTGGCTCTGGATGAGGCTCAGGAGAAGGGGCTGGTGGGGCCGGGTTCTCTGATCCTCCTGGCGGCTTTCGGTGCCGGGTTCACCTGGTCCGGAATGACCATTCGTCTCTGACCGACTCGTCTGCCAAGCCATGTCTTCAGCTCTTTTGTTTCCTGGACAAGGGTCCCAACTCGTGGGTATGGGCCGGGAACTCTCTCTGGCCTTTTCACAGGCCAACGAGCTGTTTCAGGAAGCCGATGACGTCCTGGGTTTTCATCTTTCGCGCCTGGCGTGGGAGGGACCGGAGGAGGAGCTGACGCTCACAATGAACGCCCAGCCGGCCCTCCTAGTTCATTCCATTGCGGTACACAGGGTTTTGGGGGAAGAGCTGGGGACGGTCTCCATGGCAGCCGGACATTCCCTGGGTGAGTTTTCGGCCCACGTAGCGGCCGGGACCCTTTCGTTTTCCCACGCGCTGCAGGCGGTGCGGGCCCGGGGAGAGCTCATGTTCGCCTCGGGCCTGGAACGGCCCGGGACCATGGCTGCGGTCCTGGGACTGGACGACGAGGGGGTGGAGGAGGTCTGCCGGAGGGTGCAGGAAGAGGGGGAGATCTGCGTGCCGGCAAACTTCAACACTCAGGGCCAGGTCGTCATCAGCGGTGGGTTGGCCGGCGTGGAGAGGGCCATGACCCTGGCCATAGAGGCCGGTGCAAAGAAGGCCGTTCCCCTTACGGTGTCAGGTGCTTTCCACTCTCCCCTCATGGAGCCTGCCAGAGAGGGATTGCGGGAACAGCTCGATAAAATCAAGTTCTCGGATCCTGACTACCCGGTGATCTCCAACGTGACGGCTGAGCCGGTTTCCAAAGGCCCCCAGGCCCGGGAGCTTCTGGTTGATCAGCTCACGTCCCCTGTCAGGTGGAGGGCCTCGGTAGAACGGATGGTGGAGATGGGAGCGGAACGGTTCTTCGAATTGGGGCCCGGATCGGTCCTTTGTGGGTTGAACAGGCGAAATGCCCGTGGGATTCGCTGTGTTTCCCTGGGGACGCCCTCGGATTTCGATGGGTTGGGAGGATGACATCATGACGGACGTTTCGGGCGTGAATGAGCTCGAGGGCCAAGTGGCCGTCGTCACAGGGGGCGGGAGGGGAATCGGGCTGGCCATTGCCGAGGCTCTGGCCGAGGCCGGCGCCAAGGTTGCGGTGGTGGACGTTGATGAAAAAGAGTCTCGGGAGGCCGCCCGCAGCTTGTCTGGGAAGGGACACCAAGGGTACAGAGGGGACGTGACGGAGGCGCAGGGTCTCCAGGCTGCTCTGCAACGGGTCGAGGAGGAGTTGGGACCCATCACTATCCTGGTGAACAACGCCGGGATCACCCGGGACAACCTCATCCTCCGGATGTCCGAGGAGGAGTGGGATCAGGTCCTGTCCGTGAACCTCAAAGGTGCCTTCAACGCCACAAAGGCGGTGGCTCGCGGCATGATGAAGCGGCGGAGGGGAACCATCATCAATATTGCCTCGGTCATCGGACTTGTGGGTAATGCGGGCCAATCCAATTATGCGGCGTCCAAGGCGGGCCTGATCGGATTCACGAAGAGCATCGCACGGGAGTTCGCTTCGAGAGGGGTCAGGTGCAACGCAATCGCGCCGGGTTTCATCCAAACGGCCATGACCGAAAAGCTCAGTCCCGAGATCGTGGAGGGGCTCAAGAGCCAGATTCCGATGGGGACGCTTGGTGAACCCCACGATGTCGCCGGGGTAGTTCGCTTTCTTGCGGGCCCTTCAGCCGCATACATTACCGGGCAGGTCATCGCGGTGGATGGCGGGATGGTCATGTGACCCCCCGCAACGCCGGACTTGACAGGCTAACGAATCATTAGGATCAAGGATCCAGTTTTCACTACCAGAGGAGGTACAATGGCGGACAGTGCTGAGGCCAAAGTCAAAGAGATCATTATCAACGAGCTGGGTGTGGACCCTGAGAAAGTCACCTCTGACGCTTCCTTCGTGGAAGACCTCGGGGCGGACTCTCTGGACACCGTCGAGTTGGTCATGGCGTTTGAGGAGGAGTTCGGCGTGGACATTCCCGACGAGGATGCCGAGCAGATGCGGACCGTTGGCGACGCAATCCGATATCTGAAGGAACACGCTGAAGAGGTTTGACCGGCACCTTCTGGGAACTGAACCAACGAAGTGGGAAGCATGTCGAAGGCTAGTCACGGTAGGGAGCACCGGGTCGTAATCACCGGGGCCGGCCTCCTCACGCCGGTTGGAAACGATCTCGAGACCGCATGGTCTGGCCTGCTTTCGGGTTCGAGTGGCGCCGGGACCATCACTCGGTTCGAGGTGACCGAGGAGTATGGGACCCGGATCGCCTGTGAGGTGAAGGGGTTCGACCCCGGGAAGTACCTGGAACCGAAGGAGGTGAAGCGGAACGATCGCTTCGTCCAGTTCGCCATCGCCGTGGCGGATGAAGCCATGGCATCGGCCGGCCTGGCCCTGCCTGAGGCCCGGAAGACCATTCCTCCTGAGCGGTTCGGTGTGATCTTCGGAAGTGGCATCGGTGGGATGTACACCTTCGAAGACCAGACCAGGGTCCTGGTGACCAAAGGGCCGAAGCGAGTGAGTCCCTTCTTCGTGCCGATGTTCATTCCGGATATGGCCTCCGGGATGGTTTCAATTCGTTTTGGCGCGCAGGGGCCCAACTTCGCAACGGTCTCTGCCTGCGCGTCCAGTGGGCACGCCCTGGGGGGTGCTCTTCGGATTCTCCAGCGGGGCGATGCCGACATCATGCTCGCCGGCGGCACGGAAGCGGCCATCACGCCTCTTTCTATCGCGGGGTTTTCCTCCATGCGGGCCATGTCCACGCGGAATGACGATCCTACCTCCGCCAGCAGGCCCTTCGATGCGGGTCGGGATGGTTTCGTCATCGGGGAGGGCGCCGGCGCCATGGTTCTGGAAACGCTGGAGCACGCTCAGGCTCGTGGGGCGACCATTTTGGCGGAATTGGCTGGGTATGGGGCCTCGGCGGATGCCTACCACATCACGGCGCCGGAACCCACCGGGGCGGGGGCTCGGTTTGCTATGCTGGCCGCCTTGAAAGATGCGGAGGCCGAGCCACAGGATGTGGATTACATCAATGCACATGGCACCTCCACCCCCCATAACGATGCCATGGAAACCACGGCCATCAAGTCGGTTTTCGGGGATTATGCGAAGGAACTGGTTGTGGGCTCCACCAAGTCCATGGTCGGACACCAGCTGGGGGCAGCCGGAGCGACGGAGGCGGTCGTCTGTGCACTGGTTACCCGGGAGGGCAAGATTCCGCCCACCATCAACTTCTCCGACGCGGATCCGGTGTGCGATCTGGATTACGCCCACAACCGGCTGGTGGAGCGCCCGGTGGCCCTGGCACTCAGTAACTCCTTCGGCTTCGGCGGCCACAACGTGACCTTGGCCATTCGACGGTGGGAGGAGTAGCCGGGGGTCCGACGCAGGAGGATGGATCTCATGATACCCTGAGGAAGGGGGGCTGGCGTCGATGTCAGGCCCCCTTTTTCTTACAATAGGGAGAATCATCATGCGTGTTGGATTGGGCTATGATTGCCACCGTTTCGATCCTGCCAGGCCCCTGATTCTGGGAGGTGTGGAGATTCCCGGCTCACCGGGCCTCTCCGGCCACTCCGACGGGGACGCAATCGCCCATGCGGTCATCGATGCGATTCTAGGGGCGGTGTCTGCCGGGGACGTGGGTCGCCATTTCCCACCGAATGAGGAAAGGTGGAAAGGGGCGGACTCCATGGACCTTCTTCGGCACTCCGTGGGGCTTGTCTCCCGGATGGGGTTCGAGCCGCACAATGTGGATGTGGTGGTCATTACCGAAACGCCGAAAATCGGGCCCGTGGCGGCGGCCATGACACGGAGGCTGTCGGAGGTGCTGGGAATCCCGGAGGGCGCTGTGTCCGTAAAGGGAAAGACCAATGAGGGCATGGGCTGGATAGGGGCGGGGGAAGGCCTCGCCGTCCACGCCGTCGCCCTCGTGACTGAGAAGGTCCAGTGATTTCTTGAACGCGATTCTCTCCTTTCTTGCCGCTCAGGGCCCCGTTCTACTCTACGCCCTGCTGGGCATCGGTTCGGCGCTGGAGAACTTCTTTCCGCCCATACCCGCCGATACCTTTGTCCTTCTGGGGGCTTTCCTGGCTGCCACCGGAAGGGCAGACGCCTGGGTGGTCTTCCTCGTTACCTGGCTGGCCAACACTTCCGCAGCCCTTCTGGTGTATTGGATGGGGATTCGCCACGGGCGCCCCTTTTTTCAGGTAGGATTGGGCCGATACCTCCTCAACCCTGCCCAACTCCGCAGATTGGGCATCTTCTATCAGCGATGGGGGCTCCCCGCCATCTTTTTCGCCCGGTTCCTCCCGGGACTCAGGGCCATGGTTCCGGTCTTCGCCGGGGTCACCCATCAGCCCTTCAGGATCGTGGCCTTTCCCGTTCTGGTGGCTTCGGGGATCTGGTACGGAGGTCTGGTTTGGCTGGGGGCCACCGCCGGAAAGAACCTGCCCGCGGTGGGGCGGTGGTTGGCGGGGGCCAATAGGATTCTTCTCGCCGTGGCCATTGTGTTTCTCTTGGCTGTTGCCGGGTGGTGGTTTTGGACCCGGCGGAGCGGGGACCCGGAAGAGGAGAAATGACCCCAGCGTCCGCCTTCCGATTGGAATCGTTCGTGGATTACCTCTCTTTCGAACGGGGCCTCTCCGACAGGACTCTATCTGCGTACCAAAGGGACCTGGAGAAGCTTCTGGCCTTCCTCGATGAAAAGGGCCGCAGCGGACCGTCGGACATCACCCCCCATGACCTGAGGGATTTTGTCTTCCACCTCAAGGACTCCGGGCTGGCCTCCACATCCATCCGCAGGGCTCTTTCCGCTCTCCGCGGATACTTCGCCTTTCTTCTTGAAGAGGGGGTTTTGGAGGCGGATCCCAGCGAGCGACTGGAGTCTCCCCGAGCCTGGCGGAAACTACCGGATGTTCTGTCGGTGGAGGAAGTACTGAAAATCTTGGACGCCCCGAATCCCGATCACCCGATGTACTGGCGGGATCGAAGCATCCTGGAGGTTCTTTATGCCACTGGGATGCGGGTTTCGGAGCTGGTGGGGCTCAGGATCGGCAATCTCGATCTTGGTGAAGGGGTCTGCACGGTGTTTGGGAAGGGCTCGAAGGAGCGGTTGGTACCTCTGGGCCGGCCGGCCCAGAGGGCCCTGGAGCGGTACCTCAGAGAGGTTCGAACCCAGCTGGACTCGGGGAAAGGGGAGGGACGGGTATTCCTGAACCAGCGGGGGCTGCCTCTCACCCGGGCGTCCATCTGGGACTTCGTGAGGAGATACGCTGTTCGGGCCGGGGTCCGGCGAAAAGTATCCCCCCACACCTTCCGGCACAGCTTTGCCACCCATCTCCTGGAGGGTGGGGCCGACCTGGCTGCGGTCCAGGAGCTCCTGGGTCACGCCGACATCTCCACGACCCAGATCTACACACACGTGGACAGGGAGTATCTCAAGGAAGTCCACCGGACCTTCCACCCCCGGAGCTGAATCGCCCGGGGCTGAATCGCCCGGGAGTTCTCCCGACTTCCTTTCAGCTCTACTCCCTGGTACCGGACGGGCGGCCTGATGCCTCCGCCCGATGGCCCTGGGCCGCCTCCCTCTCGACGGCGGCGAAGAGATCCTCCTGGGAGCCGGCGGCTTCCAGAAACTCGAATGCCTCGGCCAGCACCCGATCCCGCTCCGCCTGGACCTCCAGGGCGTGGTCGTAATGCTCGGCCCTTTGAGCAAAGGCCATTCTGGCACGCCAACTCAGATAAGCTCTTGCCTCGGGGTGCTTCAAGAGCTCAGCCGACAACCCCTCCACTTCAAGAAGGTGGAAAAAGGGCTCCATTGCCTCCGGAGAAAGCTCCTCGGGTCCCCTTCCATCTTTGGCCAATTGGGCATGCTCGAAGGCGAATTCGGTGATCCGGAGGTTGAGAGGGATCTGGGCCCTTAGCGCTTCCACGAGAAGGGTCTGCTCGACGGTGGTGAGGGTGTCGTCCTCGATCACCAAGTCAGGGAACACCCCTCCGTCGGCTCTCAGGGATCGGCCAGCTTCGGTGACCACGGTGGGGAAGGAGTCGGACAGCTCCCGGACCGGTCGGCCCCCCATGTCTCTGGGGATGTGGAGGGATCTGCCCAGGGGGGTCATCCATTCGCCGGTCGTGATCCGGATCCGGCGGTCCCCCGGAAGGGGGAGGACGGTTTGGACCACACCCTTCCCGAATGTTCGCTCGCCCAGGACCACCGCCCTGTCGTGATCCTGGAGGGATCCGGCTACGATCTCCGCAGCGGAAGCCGTGTAGCGGTCTACCAGGACCACGATGGTCTTGTCCGGGATGCGAGCGGGCACCCTGGCGTCCCAGGACTCTTCGACGGTTCGGTTCGGTTGGCCCGGAAGCCTGCTGACGGTGCTGGCCAGGGTTTCTCCTCGATTCAAAAAGAGGTCGGCCATGGAAAGGGATTCCCCCAGGTACCCGCCCGGGTTCCGCCGGAGGTCCAGAATGATCCCTTTTGCGTCGGCCAAAACAACGAAGGCGGAGTCCACCTCCGCGGCGGAGCCCCGGGCGACCTGATCCACCAGGATGTACCCGAGGGAGTCGCGGACCATGCTTGCATTCACGGCCGACACGTGGACGTTATCTCTCCGAATAGGGAAGGGAAGGGGTTCCTGAATGCCCTCCCTCTCCACCTTCATCTGGATTACGGTTCCAACCGGTCCTCGGATGGAGTCCCGGGCCATGTCCACCGTCCAGTTCCGGGCGTCCACCCCTTTGACCTCGACGATCCTGTCCCCGACTACCAGGCCTACCTCATCGGCCGGCGTGCGGCGAAAGACCGCCGTGATGGTGACGCGCCCGTTGAGCTGGGTAATCTGGACCCCGATCCCGGCGTAGTCACCGGTATTGTCCTCTTCAAAGGCGCCAAACTCCTCCGGTGTGAATACGGTGGCGTAGGGATCATCGAGGCCCGCGATGAGCCCTTCGATAGCCTGCTCCCATAGGGTAGAGTCGCTGAAGGTGGTCTGATGGTAATCCAGGATGGCCTGGAATGCTCCCAGGAACACCTGGCTTTCCGTCAGAGTCGTGGTGCCGGGCTGAGGGGCCGATGAGTAGGGGGTAAAGGTCTGGACGGTGTCACGGACCTGTCCTTCTCCCAATTCGACAATGACGAGAAGGAGGGCGAGAAGGATCGTGGAAGCTCGTCGGAACATGTCAAATCCGGGATTCAATGGATGCTGGGCCAATCGACCCCTAAACTAACACCACTCGGCTTTCCGGCGTTCCCTGCAGAATGGTCCGAAGCTGACGCCTCCGCTGCGGGGGAAAGGCCGATCCCTTACGTTTGTGTGTGGAAATGGGCGGGTACCCAACTGAAAACCCTGCATTTCAAGGAACCCATGCGAGAAGCTGGCAGAGGCCCCAAGCCGCCACTGAGGGTCGGTCTGGTGCAGTTCAAGCCCAGAAAGGCGGATGTGGCCCGGAACCTGGCCGAAATCCGGGACCGATGGCTCCGGGACGCCAAAGACACCGACATTCTCGTGTTCCCCGAGACCGCCCTCACCGGGTACTTCCTGGAAGGAGGGGTCGCCGATGCGGCGCTGCCTGTGGAGGAAGTGGCGGAGGGGTTGGGGCGGCCAGGGGTTGAGGCTCCCAATGTTGTGCTGGGGTTCTATGAGAGGTGGCGACGGGGGATTTACAACAGCGTTGCGTGCTTCGAGCCTGGGGAGGACGGATACCGGGCCATTCACGTGCACCGGAAGATGTTCCTGCCGACCTACGGCGTGTTCGAGGAGGCCAGGTTCGCGGATCCCGGACGGGAGCTGGCGGCCTTCAATAGCCGGTTCGGCCGAATGGGCTTGTTGGTATGCGAAGAGATGTGGCACTCGCTCCCCCCGGCCATCCTGGCCCTGGACGGGGCCGAGTTGATTCTGGTGGTAAGTGCCTCCCCCGCCCGGGATTTCCCGAAGGGGCTGGGTCGATCCGAGAACCTGGCCCGCTGGGATGCACTGGCGCAGGGTGCCGCCCTGGAGCACGGGCTGTTCGTGGCGGTTTGTCAGCTGGTGGGATCGGAAGGCGGCAAGGTCTTTCTCGGCGGCTCTCTGGTTGTGGGCCCGGACGGATCCATCCTGGCCAGAGGGCCACTCATGGAGGAGAGCCTGGTCTCGGTGGCTTTGGGGGGCCAGTCCATCGACAGGGCCCGCTTCGACGCACCCCTCCTGGCCGATCTCCACCAGATGCTCCCCCACCTGCGACGCTCCCTGGACCGTGCTGTCACCCGGGGGCTCAGCCGGGAAGAAGAGGAGCTGCCGGAGAAGGACGAACGAGACGGAGGGGAAACCCCCAAGGCCACCTTAGGTGGAGCGGGACCTTCTCAACCCACGGCAGGGTCGCCACGACCAGGAGATCCGGTTCCCGCGCTGGATATGGAGTTGGTCCGGAAGATCCTGGTGGAGTTCATCCGGGAGGAAGTGGTGAGGAGGAGGGGGTTCGAGGGTGTGGTACTGGGTGTTTCGGGAGGGGTGGATTCGGCGGTTGCCCTTTACCTCGCGGTGGAGGCGCTGGGGCCGGAGGCGGTTACCGGTTTCCGACTCCCCTATGCCACTTCGAGCCCCCAGAGCCTGGAGCATGCGGGCCTGGTGCTCGCCGCCACCGGCGCCCGGAGTGAGACCATCGAAATCACAGCTGCCGTGGACGCCTACATCCGGCAGGTGGATCCGGAGCTCTCGGATCTTCGTCGCGGGAATCTCGCCGCCAGGGTCAGGGGTGTGACCCTGTTCGACCAATCGGCGAAGCTCGGAAGGCTTCCTCTGGGCACCGGGAACAAGAGCGAACGGCTTTTGGGGTATTTCACCTGGCACGCCGACGACTCTCCGCCCATCAATCCCATCGGCGACCTCTTCAAAACCCAGGTCTGGGAGCTCGCCCGTCACCTGGGGGTTCCCAATGCCATCGTGGAGAAACCGGCCTCGGCGGATCTCATCCGGGGAATCCACGACGAGGACGAGTTGGGGGTCTCCTATCTGGAAGCAGACCCGATCCTGCACTGGCTCCTCTCCGGGTACCGCCCACAGGAGCTCATCGATTTGGGGTTCAAGAAGGCGGCGGTAGAGGCGGTGTGGGGCCGGTTCAACGGCACGCACTGGAAGCGAGAGCTTCCCACAGTGGCGGTCCTTTCGGGGACGGCGATCGGAGAGTTTTTCCTGCGGCCGGTGGATTACTAGCCCTTGGACCTGAGGCTCCCGAAAAGGTAGCTGGCAAAAAAGAGGGCGGCCCCGAACAGGACAATGGATGCTCCGGAGGGGAGGTTCCAGATCCAAGAAAGCCAGAGGCCCACGCCGACGGAGAGGAGGGCCGAGACCACCGAGAGGACCACCATCCCCCTGACCGAAGATGCGAGGGTTTGGCCCGTGGCGGCTGGAATGACCAGGAAGGCGGACACCAGGACGATTCCCACCAACTTCATGGCCGCAACAATGGTCACAGCCATGATGCTCAGAAGCAGGTAGTTCAGGAAGGCCGTAGGGAGCCCCGCTGCTTTCGCCGCCTCCTCATCCACCCCCAGGAAGAGGAATTCCTTGAAGAAGAGGGTCAACACGCCCAGGGAAAGGCTCGCCAAAACCAGGAGACCCCAGAGGCCTCCCGGACTCACAGAGAGAATGTTCCCAAAAAGGTAGCCCGGCAGACTCTGCCAGTAGGTCGGGGACAGGCTCATCAGGGCCACGCCCAGCGCCATGGCGGTAGGGAAGAAGATGCCGATGGCGGTGTCTTCCGAGACTTCGCCCTTTCTCGTGATCCAGCCGATAACCCAGGCCACGCCTACGGAAAAGACCCCGGCTGCCGCCAGGGGAGGAAACCCCAGCACCAATCCCAGAGCCACCCCGCCCAGAGCCGCATGAGAGATTCCGACTCCGATGAAGGCCATTCTCCTGAGAACCACGAAGACCCCCAGG
>JBDRDQ010000435.1:0-5316 GCA_043820695.1 Gemmatimonadota bacterium
CAGCCGCCTGTTCTCTCGGGTCGGAGACCGGGAGGTCCCGGATTGGGCGCGTCCCTTTGCAGAGAGTTGGGCCCAGTTCTTCATCAAGTTCGCGGCGGCCCATCCGGCGGTGACCACCGTGACTCCGGCCACGAGCCAGGCCCGTCACATGGTGGACAACCTGGGAGCGGCCAGTGGTCGGCTTCCCAACCCGGAGGAGGTCAAACGGATGGTGGCGCTGGTAGAGGCCCTGCCCTCTGGAGGGTGATACGGGGTCAGGAAGGGCCCTTTTTCGGGTTGTTCTCCCCGTAGTGAGCCCTTTCCTCACGGAGGAGACGCACACAGTACGAATTCATGCTTTCGCCACATCGGAGGGCATCGACCGCCAAGGCCTTGTGCAGGTCCTTGCCAACTCTGATAACGAATTTCCCTGAATATTCCCTTCCCGCAGTGGCTGGGGGCAGAGGTTCCCCGTCCTGCTTATAGATCTCTATCCATTCATCTACCGTCTGGCAGAGCTCCTCGTAGACCTTGGCCTCGTCGTCGCCGTGAACACCTCCGAGCATCAGCGTGGGACAGGTGCCAACGTAACACTGGTCCTCCTCTGACCACTCAACAATCTTGAGGTATTTATCGCTCTCTTTCATCTGTCCACCTCCCGAAGAGCCGCTTCTATGGTACCATATTAGTACTATGATATCAAAGGCAGAAGCAGGCAGACTGGCACGATGTTTCCTCTGACCACAGTTGGGCCGCGGCCCCGTCAGGCGGTAACGCAGGAAACCCCCAGGCTTTCAGCCGCCCGGGCCAGGCGCAGGTCGGCTGTGACGAGGTCGGCCCCGAGACCCTCGGCGAGGGCTACATAGGCAGCGTCATAGGGTGACAACACGTCTCGAAGCTGGAAACATCGATGGACGAGACCCTGATGGCCGTGCCGGGTCAGGGGCAGATCCAGGTAATACCGGAGGGCTTTCTCGGCCCTCGGAACCGTCGCCAGTTCCCGCCGTAGGACCCCCCTCAGGGCCGACACGACCTCGAGGTCACAGAGGCCTGGAACATGAAGGTCGGCATCCGAAGGAGTAAGAAGCGGATCGAAGAACCGAGCCTGGGGGGTTCGTAGGAGAAACTCGATTAGGACCGACGCGTCGACCACCAGGGTCCTCACCGGTCCCCCGGGTCCTCCGGGTCCTCCCGCCCCTCCCGGATGAGCGTGGCCGCTGAGACCGGTAGATCAACCGGGTCACTCTGGAGGATCCGGCGGAAGACGTCTTCCCGGTCCGGCCGAGCCACCCCCCTCTCCAGGATCCCCTGAAGGTAGTCCGTCAGCGTCTGGCCCCGAACTCGGGCCCTTCGCACCAGTTCATTGTGCAGACCTTCCGGCACGTTTCTAACCTGAATCATCTTTGGCATACTCCACGGTAATCACATGTGATGCACATGTGCAAGGACGATACCGCAGCATTCCCCTGCTCATGGTCAGAGAAGACATCAGACGAAGTCTTCAGAATCTGTCTCGAGACCCGGGGCCAAAGCATGGCGAAAGGAGCCCCCTTACGGCCTCATGGCGGAAGCCCTGGCCATGGGTATTTTTACCATCCGGGAGAAGGTTCGCCGTGACATTGATCTCGGTCAGGAAACGTTCGGCCCCAGGACGGCAGCGAGCTAGGGCTTCAGGACTTTGACGGCGACTTTGAGGTCGTGCTTCAGATCCTGGGCAAGGTAGGCCGTGGCCATGATGATGATGCGGTTAAGGAATGAGCAAGAATGGAAGGGAAAAGATCCTACGCGGATATTCCTCCGTTCGGTGCAGCCCCTTGGGGCCGGGCCACGCTGGCCCTGCTGCCGGGACGGTTCCCGTTTCTCGGGCTGTGCCCCCGCCCCCGACATGGATCACGCTACCGGAAGGCGCATCGAGAGAATCGCGTCGACCGCCCGTTCCACCAACGCTGCTCCAACCCAAGCGAGGAATGGGATGATCACGTATAGGGCAAATCTGAGGATTTCCGACGCCGCAATGGGCCACTCCTGGATATCCTCGACCATCCGCCGATACATCACCAATCCGGCGACTGTCATCTGGCCGGCATCCTCGGCAACGGGGGAGTCCTCCATCGCCTCCCGTTCTCCTCTGATCGCTCTCCTCACCCGGTCGAGCTCCTCCTCTTTGGCTTTCGCCAATCGGAGGTGTACGGCGTATACGGGAATTCCGACCAAGGCCACGCAGCAAGGCATGGTCAACGCCAAACCGATGGTCAAAGGAACTAGAAACTGGTTCCCCTGAAGCAACGCCAGGGGAGCCACAGCAAACCCCCCAATGAAGATCAACAGGTTCCGGATGGCCACACGGGCGAAGGGGGTGAGGCTACCGACGTCCAGAAGGTCGATTCGAACGCCGTGGATCCCGAGGAGGTGAAAAGCTTTGGCGTTCCGAAAGAACAACGCCAGCATCTGAAATACGATGACCCAAAACAGAGCCGCAAGAAACAACCCCCATGCCGCCCCAGGGGTAAGGAACTCACCGGCCCGTATTGCGGAAATCTGGGGTCCCGTAAAGTTGACGAGGACCATGGCCACGGGCCCGATGATCCATCCGCTCCAGAGTAGCCATCGAGGGTGGTAGCGAAGACCGTGGCGGATACGGTCCAGGGTGGCTTGGTCATACGTAATCAGGGGCTCGAGTCCGTCGAGTTCCCGAATCTGGCGATGAATCAGGTAAGAGGTGATGGCCAGGGCATATGCGGTGAGAATCGGCGTCATCAGCGGATGGCCAAAGACGTAGCTGGGGGGAGTCAGGACGATCGCGGCAACTATCCCGAGCCGGAGCGGCGTCATCCCGGCTACCTCTCCAAGGGCGAGAATCCACGGACGCCCGTCAGAAAGAAGGGCTCTTCGTAGCAGGCTACTCGTTTTTGCCACCGTCGTCCCGGGCATGGGTCTCACCTCGCGTCAGGATGGGTAGTCCTTCTTACAGGCTCGCCCCACCTCGACGAGGCTCTGGGAGTCCTCCAGATCCTTTGGAGTCACGTAGTCGGCCACCGGGTCCCTGGCAAGAAATGTCTTGAGCTTCCGCCCCGATAGGTCTGGTATACCCCCCAGATGCTCAGGTCCGAGAAAATGCTCCCGTCCCAGCTTATGGGCGACATAGAGCTCCGCGAACTCCTCCATGAGGTTCTCGGTGCCACGTTTGGGTCGAAAACTGAAGGGGGATGCGGGATTAGGAGAGGCGGCCAAAACCTGTGGCACTCGGAAGAGACTGGCAGGGAACTGAGGGAGGATCAACAGCTCAATGGGCCCGGGCTTGCGGGCCTCCCAGAAACCCCGGTAGATCAGCTCCGAACAGATAAGGTGTTCCCGCTTGTCATGGAGGATGATTTCCCGAAGGGCCTTCACAGCCCTCGACAAGATTATCCTGATGCTGTCCTCCAGGGTCCCCGGCAAGTTGACCCTCCGGGAAACTACCAGAAGAGCGCAAATAACCAGGTCGTGGGTTGCCAAGGGATATCCGAGGTATTTTCGAATGGCATTGGTCACCGAATCTGCCTGGGCGCTTGAAAGGCACCTCTTCGTCGGACAAAACCGGTACACATCGGTGTAGCTCTGCCCTCGAATCCGAACCGCTGGCTCTTCTTCGATGACGCCGGTGGTAGAGATCTCCACCAGCTTCTTGTTCCTGCCATCGAAGTAGGAGACGTGGCTATAGGAGCCACCATCCAGAAAACGGATCCATTGGGAGTGACCCGCGGTGCCCATGGAGAGGAGGAGGTCCCCATGCCGTAGGTCCGCGGATTTGACGCAAATCTCGGTGCCCTGCCCATCGGTTTTCGCGGGCTTTGGGGGGCGCTGAAGGCGCTTGGGCAGAGGGGGGATCTTGATCATGATCTGCCTCCGATGGTATGGGAGTTTCCTACAGTCTGCAATCTCACAGGTCTTTCCACCAGAAGCATATGCGTTCCCCCCTCGCCGCTTCGCGGCAGACGCCTTCTTCACCCAGGACCCGCGAATGAAACGCGGATGATCACAACCGCTACAGTGTAGCCCCCCCCACTGTCACACCCCCCCACGATCTTTCTCTCCTGACATCAAACGGGAGGAGATCACCATGTTCGAAGCCGCGCTGGGTAAGCCCCAACACCACGAAAACCTCACCATCTTCCCCATCCTGGCCGAAGCGGAGCGGGAGTCCCCCTACGGCCTCATGGCCGAAGCCCTGGCCATGGGCATCCTCACCATCCGGGAGAAGGACGGGGGTCAGGTGCCCGTGCTCCTGGCCACCAACACGGGCATCCATCCCATCCTGATCCTGGACGGTGAGCAGCTCATCGGGGCCAAGCAGAACCGTATGACCAACCGCTCCATGATCCTGCCCCCCAACAGCATCACCGAGATCCCCGTGTCCTGCATGGAGCAGGGCCGGTGGCACTTCGTGGGTGACGAGTTCTCCCCCGCACCCCAGAACGCTCCTTTGAAGGTCCGGAGGAAGGCAAGGGAGACGGAGGCGAGAGCCAGCTATGATGCGGAGGCCCGAGGCCCGGGCGCCCGGAGCAGTCATCGGGATCTGGCCCAAGCCCAGGGAGCGGTATGGGATGAGATCCGGAAGTTCGAGTTTAGCCTCGGGAGACACTCCGACACCGGGGCCTTGGACTCGGTCTACGAGAGCCACCGAGATGGACTGAAGCGCTGGGTCAGGGCCTTCCCCCTGCTGCCGGGCCAGATCGGGCTGGTGGCCTTCCAGGGAGAATCACCGCTGGGGATGGACGCGGTGGGGTCCCCTGCCCTTTACGGGAAGGTCCACGACCGAATTCTCAGCGGGTACGTGCTGGACGCCATGGAGGGGCGGTCCCCACCGGTCCCCAACGGAGGCGAAGAGAGGAGGGAGGACCGGCCGCGGCCAAGGATCAAGCGGGCCAGCACCCTCTTCGCCCAGGGATTCATCGAGGACATGAAGAACGCCAACCGGGTCCCGTCCGAATCCGTGGGCTCAGGGGAATACCGCATCCTCCGGGGCAACGTGGTCGGGGGCGAGCTCGTGAGCCAGGACCGGCTGGTTCACCTGTCCGCCTTCCCTGCCGACGACAGGGTCGGTTCAGGAGGCGACGGGCGCCATGCCGGACCTGATGGCCCCCGAACCCAGGGGGCGGGACCCATCGCCCGGCCGAGTCAGAGGAAGAGGAAGTACGAGGCCGGTGGTCGCGGGGGCGGGGGGGCGGGCCCCTGGGCCGGCCTCCCCTCCCTTCGTGGTCCCAGCGAGAGCCGAGGCCGAAACACAGAGAGAAAGCTGGCCAATTCCCATGGGCGAACCGTACATTTTACGTAACCAGCTTTACCTATGTGACCGCC
>JBDRDQ010000436.1:0-10065 GCA_043820695.1 Gemmatimonadota bacterium
ACGGTCTTCCCCACCCCGGCACCCCCGAAGAGCCCCGTCTTCCCACCCTTGACGTAGGGGGCCAGGAGGTCCACGACCTTGATCCCCGTCTCGAAGATCTCGGTTTTTGGCTCCAGGTCGGGAAAAGCCGGAGGAGGCCGATGGATGGGCCACCGCACCAACGTGCCGTCCTCCTCACCCTTCAACGGCCCGCCCTCGTCCACCGGATTTCCCAGTACGTTCAGGATCCGGCCCAATGCAGCATCACCCACGGGCACCGTGATGTAGTTCCCGGTATCCACGGCTTCCATGCCCCGCACCACACCGTCGGTGGAGGTCATGGCCACGGCCCGGACCTGGCCCCGGCCGATGTGCTGCTGCACCTCAGCCACGAGGTCGATCTCCCGCCCGGAGTCTGTGGTACCCTTCAGATGGACGGCATTGTAGATATCGGGCAAGTGCTCCCGCTCGAACTCCAGGTCGAGGACGGGACCAATGACCTGCACCACCCTACCGATGTTCTGCTCAGCCATGTTATTCCTTCTCCGGTCGGCGAGGCTCGAGGAAGCGATTCCCAGGCATCGGGCCTAGGACAATCCCTCGGCACCTCCAACGATCTCGGAAATCTCCTGGGTGATCTGGGCCTGACGGGCCCGGTTGTAGTTCCGGGTGAGGGTTTCCAGCATCTCACCAGCATTGTCCGTCGCGCTCTTCATCGCGGTCCTTCGAGCCCCCTGCTCCGCAGCGGCGTTCTCCACCAAGGCCTTATAGACCGTGTTCCGGATGTAGGCAGGCAGAAGCCGGGTCAGGATGACGTCGGCTCCCGGAGAGAGGATATAGGAATCCGCCGGTACAGCCCCTTCCGGAGGCCGGATGGGAAGGAGCTCAACCACCCGGGGAGGAGTGGAGAGAGCGGAGCGGTACTCGGCGCTCACCAGGAACACCTGGTCCAGCTCCCCTGACTCGAAGCGTTCCCGGAGGTGGCCGATGACCTGCTCCGCATCCTCCACTGTAGGAGCATCCCCCACGTCGTTGTACCGACTAGCCAGCTTCACTTTGCGGAACTGGAAGTAGACCATTCCCTTCTTGCCGACGGAATGGACCTCCGGCTCCAACCCCTTCCCCTGGAGAGACTCCCTCAGGGCCCGCGTCTCCCGGATGAGGTTGGCATTGAAACCACCGCAAAGACCCCGGTTGGCCGTGATGAGGACGATGGCCACCTTCTTGATCTCCTCGGGCTGCCGCAGCACCGGAAAACGCTCCGCGAACTCAGGGGCGTAGAGGCTCTTCACCACCACCCCAAGCGCATCACTGTAGGGCTGGGCGGCCCTGACCCGGTCGGTGGCCCGCTTCAACTTCGAAGTGGCCACCATCTCCATGGTCTTGGTGATCTGCTTCGTGTTGTCGACGGATTTGATCCGCCGTCTGACTTCCTTGGCGCTTTGCACTTCCTGCTATCCTCGGTTTCAGAGTCCGGAGTCCCCGCTCCCGTGAAAAATCCCCGGGCCCGGTTCGTCAGCCCTTTACCAAAGCCTCGAAGTCCTCTGTGTACGCTTTGACAGCCGCCACCAAACGCTGCGAGAGCTCGTCGGAGAGGACCTTTTGCTCTCTAAGGTCCGTCATGACGTCGGTCGACCGCTCGTCCATATACCTGTGGAAGCCCAACTCCCACGCTTTGATCCGGTCCACCGGAATCTTGTCCAGATACCCCTGGGTCACGGCATAGATAGCCGCGATCTGGTGTTCCACCGGCATGGGCTGGTACTGGCCCTGGTTCAGGATCTCCACCGTACGCTCACCCCGGGCGAGCTGCTTCTGGGTAGCAGCGTCCAGATCCGATGCGAACTGAGCAAAGGCTTCCATCTCCCTGTACTGGGCAAGGTCCAGGCGGAGACGCCCAGCCACCTGCTTCATGGCTTTGATCTGGGCATTCCCACCCACCCTGGACACCGAGATCCCCACGTTCACCGCAGGCCTTACGCCTGAGTAGAACAGGTCCGGCTCAAGGAAGATCTGGCCGTCGGTGATGGAGATGACGTTGGTGGGAATGTAGGCCGACACGTCCCCACCCTGGGTTTCGATGACAGGAAGCGCCGTCAGAGACCCGCCGCCGTGCGCGTCGGACAGCTTCGCCGCCCGCTCCAGGAGCCGTGAGTGGAGGTAGAAGACGTCTCCGGGAAAGGCTTCCCGGCCCGGAGGCCGACGGAGGATCAGGGAGATCTGGCGATAGGCCTGGGCCTGTTTCGTGAGGTCATCGTAGATGACCAGAGTGTGCTTGCCCTGCCACATGAAGTGCTCCGCCAGGG
Organism: Gemmatimonadota bacterium; assembly: GCA_043820695.1. Lineage (GTDB taxonomy): Bacteria > Gemmatimonadota > Gemmatimonadetes > Longimicrobiales > Gaopeijiaceae > JABDNZ01. Next base: position 2,286 of record JBDRDQ010000436.1, read on the forward strand.
CACAGGCCGAATACGGTGCGATGTACTGCATGGGTGCCGGATCAGAGGCATTGGCCGCCACCACGATGGTGTAGTCCATCGCCCCGTGCTCACGGAGGGTCTCCACCACCCCCGCCACCTTCCCTGCGCGCTGCCCGATGGAGCAGTAGATGCAGATGACGTCCGTGTCCTTCTGATTGATGATGGTATCGATGGCGATGGCGGACTTTCCCGTCCCCCGGTCCCCGATGATGAGCTCGCGCTGGCCCCGGCCGATCGGAATCATGGAATCAATGGGCTTCAGGCCGGTCTGAAGGGGCTCCTTCACCGGCTGCCGAAGCACGATCCCGGGCGCCACCACGTCGATCTGCCGAGACGACTCAATGGGGTCCACCGGGCCCAAACCGTCAACCGGCTGGCCCAGAGGGTCCACGACCCGCCCCAGGTATCCGGAACCTGTTGGGATCGAGAGGACCTCACCTGTGAGCCGGACCTGGTCTCCCTCCTGGAGGTGGGTCCACTCCCCCAGGATGACGGCCCCGATGTTGTCTTCTTCCAGGTTCAGGGCAAGGGCGGTCTGGGACTCCCCGGTCTTGGATGAGGTGATCTCCAGCATCTCGCTGGCCATGGCCTTGGTGAGACCATAGATCCGGGCGACTCCGTCCTTTACCTCCAGAACCTCACCCACCTCTTCGGCGTGGAGATCCTCCTCGTAATTCTCGATCTCCGAAAGGAGGACGTCCTTGATCTCGCTGGGTCGAAGCTGGGACTCGTTGGCCATTTCCTATCCTATTCGGTCCTTATGATGTGAAATCGGGATCACCGTCTTCAGGACGCACCACCACCCGTGGCGGTGTCCGGAAGCTCGGCGGTCACCAACTGTTTTCTTAGCTGTTTGATTCGTCTTCGGAGGGTGCCGTCGTAAACGGTGTCCCCCGTCTTGAGATGCACACCCCCGAGAATCTCCGGCTTTACGCGCAGATGGGGGATCGCTTCTTGCCCCAGAAGAGCCGATAGCTTCCCTGAGATTTCCTCCAAGGCACCGGCTTCCATCGACCGTGCCACCGTAACGGTGACGTGGACCCGGCCCAGATGGTCGTCCAGGAGGGCATTAAACTCCCCGCCGATGAGGCCGAGCAGACGCTGACGCCTTTTGTCCACCGTCACCTGAAGGAAATTGAGCAGGGCCTTGGGCAGCACACCGCCAAAGACCTTCTTCAGGAGATCTTTCTTGTCCTGGTCAGCGATCCGGGGAGTCTCCAGGAAAACCCGGAACCTCGGATTCTGGTCGAGCAACCCAACGACCGCACCCAGACCGTCGGAAAAGGCCTCCAGCCCCTCATGTCGCTGTGCCAGATCGAAGAGGGTCGCTGCGTAGTTCCTGGCGATGGTCTCGCTGGTCACGCCTCAGCTCCGGGGCTTTTGGTCGAAAGGCCGTCGATGAAGTCCATGACGAGCTTCCGGTCCTGCTCCCCGTCCAGCTTCTGGTGGAGCAATTTCGAGGCTGCGGCGAGGGCTAGATCCACCGTCTCCCGGCGAAGGATTTCCACGGCGGTATCCCTCTCCCGCCCGATTTCAGCCCTAGCCCGGAGAAGGATGGCATCGCTCTCCTCCCGGGCCTTACCCTCGAGTTCTTTTTGCAGGCGGCCCGAAGCCTCCCTGCCCTCGGCCAGTATCTCCTGGGCCTGACGGCGGGCGTCCGCCAGTTGGGCCTTGTGCTCCGTCAAGAGCCGTTCGGCTTCTGCCTGCCGGTTGCGGGCCTCTTCCAAGGCTTGGTTGATCCCCTCTTCCCTGGCATTCACGGCAGCCAGGATAGGACCAAAGGCGAAGCGCCAGAGCACGGTGAGAACGGTGAGGAAAATGACCACCGTCCAGACGCTCAAGCCGAAATTGATGTTGAAGAGTCCGCCACCGCCCTCTTCCGCCCCGTGCTCTTGGGCCAGAATGGCCAGCGGGGTCAAGAATAGGACCGCGGGGAGAGCCAGCATACTGATTCTAAGTCTCATAGTTCATATTCCCGGGACGTCGGGGACACCGTGGAGGCTCATTCTCCCCTGGGGTCATCCCTCCAGGACCTCACCTCCCCGACGTCATGGGCGGAGAGCGGGTCCCGGTGACGGATCTCCAGGAGCACCTCCGGGGCCGAAGCTCCGGAATCGCTACATGAGCTTGAAGAGTAGCCCGATCACCAATCCGAAAAGAGCCACGCCTTCAATGAGGGCGGCCAAGATGATGCCAGCGGTCTGGATGGAAGCCGCGGCCTCCGGCTGACGGGCGATTCCCGCTGTGACGGACTCGCCAATCTTGCCGATTCCAAGACCCGTCCCGATCACTGTAAGGCCAACGCCAAGACCTGCGCCAAGGAGGCTGAGATAGTTCTTGGCAGCCAGGGGATCCATGTTGGCGGCCCCATCTTGAACGGCAGTGAGGAAAGCGTGCAGCATGGTATTTCGTCTCGTCTATTAAGGTTTACGCAAACTTCAAGTACTGAAACGGGCCTGGTTCGACATCCCACTGGGCGGCCCTGCCGCCTCAGTGGGCGTGCCGGATCAGACCGATGAACACCGACGTCAGCATGGCGAAGATGTAAGCCTGCAAAAACGCCACGAAAATCTCCAACATCATCATGGCCACCGCCATCCCGACGGATCCCGCGGCAATCCCCCAGCGACCAATCGGGAGATTTCCAAACACGAAGATCAGGCCGATAAGGGAGAGGATCACCGTATGGCCCGCCGTCATGTTGGCGAAGAGCCGAACCATCAAGGCGAAAGGCTTGGCCAGCTTCCCGACCAACTCCACCGGGGTCATGATCACCAGCATGATGGCCGTGCCCACCGGTCCCATGCCCTTGGGGGCATAAAAAATGGTCTTGGCGTACCCGGCCGGGCCCAACGTCACGAAGCCGCTGATTTCAATGGCGACCAGACTCACCACCGCCAGGGCACCCGTCACCATGATGTTTCCGGTGGGGCTGGAACCCCAGGGTACCAGCCCCAGGAGATTCATGGTGAGAATGAAGAAGAAGAGTGTGAGGATAAACGGGGTGTAGCCGTCGGCGCCGTGACCGATGTTCCTCCGGACGATCTCGTCCCGGAAGTAAATGATCATGGCCTCCATGGCATTGGCCATTCCACTGGGGGATCGTTCCCCGGAAGTCCGTTGTACGGCCCTTGCCACATAAATAAAGACCAGGCAAATGATGATGGCGGCCAGCGCCATAAAGACCACATGCTTGGTTGGGGAAAGATCGATGGTGAGGCCGGCAAGGTGGATCGGTTCCCATTGGGGAAGGGGCCAAACCCCCCAGGGCAACGCGATTTCACGGGCATCCGCCAGGTGATGCATGAGCATCCCCCCGATGTCCGGCACGCCTCCCTCCGCCGCGTGTTCCACGCCCTGCTGAACAACCTCGGTCCCATGCTCGACCGCCTCCGCCCCGTGTTGTCCAGCTTCCTGAAGGACCTTTAAGAAGGTCGTCATATGATCTCGGTGGTCTCTGCCCCCCGGGGCCTCAGGAAGAGAGGCTCCAGCAGGAGGAGTCCAAAGAAAAACCCGGCCAATCCCAAAAGTGTTGGTGCCGGCGGCAACCCATCCACCCGCGTCAACATCAGAGCCGCCACAAGAATCACCGCCATCCGAACCACGGTCCCACCAACCCAAACCAATAAGAACCGATTCCCTTCACCCCAGTACCTGACCAGCAAAAAGAAGGCCAGCATCTGGATCGGATAGGCAACCAGGGCGGCAACAAAAATGCCGGTCCTGGCCGAAGGGGAGAGCCAAGGCCAAAGACCGGCGTTCACCAAGAGGAGGACCAAAAAAGCCACTCCGCCATACCGAAAGAACTGAGTCAAGGCTCCACGTCTTCTTTTCGATCCCGGGGGTCCACCACGATGTGGCGATAGAGGCTGTAAAAGCCCGCCCCTCCCCCGACAAAAGCCCCGAGAATCATGAAGAGGGGAGCTGTCCCCGTCTTCCCGTCGAGCCACCAACCACCCAGGAGGAACAGAAGCGTCGAAAGGGCCCAAGTCAGCCCGTAACCCATATACTGACCTGCAGCCATCAGCAGCTGAGACTGCAGAGGTTCCTTCTGGTTTTGCTCGGCCATCACCTCAGATCCTCAAGGCCGCCTGAAAAAAGCGGCCGGAAGTTAGGCTATTGTGATTTTTTTCGCAACTGCGTACAAAGGGGTCCTTCCCCCCCGGAAATGCTTGACGGAAAAGGATTTTTCGCTCCATGTTTCCATAGGTTGTCCGTGTGGGCAGCCACCTGACCCCCTTTCAAGACATTCCTTGAAAACAAAATCCGAATCGCAGTCTTGGACCGACGCCCCCATTTTCGCCATTATTCCTGGACGGGGGTTTCCAAATCCGCCGGACATGACCTTCTATCCTTGCCCCCGTGGGCAAGGTTGGCCCCTCTTTCAGAGACCAGGGAATGGACGTAGAACCAGCCAGTAGCAACGCCGAACAACCGCCAAGTACCCGGAGGGGCCCATGGCGGTCGTGATTCCTGCGTCGGTGGCCCTTGTCCTCTTTTCGGCTTTCTTTTCCGCTTCTTCGACGGCCATCTTTTCGGTTGGAGGGGCCCGGATCCGCACCCTCCTAGAGGAAGGATTCCGGGGCGCACAGGAGCTTTCCGACCTTCGAACCCGAGCGGGTGTCGTCCAGGGACTCCTCCTCTTCCTCGCCTCCCTCTCCAGCCTACTTGGTGTTGGGCTCCTCACGGGCTGGTGTGCACTGAATTGGGGATTTTCGGGACTCCTCATCGGACTCTTCTGCTCCGGAACGGTGGTGCTTCTTTTTGGAGAGCTCCTACCCCGGTCATTCGCTGCCAGGCGATCGATTCGGGTGGCTTTGGCGGTGGCGCCGGCGGTTCTGGCGCTCGAACGACTTCTGGGGCCCGTCCTGTCACCCTTATTCCGCCTGGAGAGCTATCTGGCCCGGGTTTCGGGGGAGAATGGCTCGACCCAAGAGGAACGGGAGGTGAGAGAAATCACCTCCCTCGGCCAACGAGAAGGGGTAGTCGGGATGGAGGAGCACGGGTTGGTCGAGCGCGCCTTCCGTCTCGATGAGCTCACCGCTTGGGACGTAATGACCCCTCGAGTGGGCATATTCGCCTGGCAAGACTCCCGTACTATCGAGGAGATCGTTGGAGCGCTGGATGAAGTTCCGTTTTCCCGCGTACCTGTGTACGGGGAGTCGGTGGACGATGTGACTGGGATCCTCCAGGTCAGGGAGGTATACCAGGCCTACATCTCCGGCCGGGGTAGCGCCACCCTCAAGAGCCTCTCCCGTGAGCCCTTTTTTGTCCCGGGCTCACTATCCCTGACTCGCCTCTTGAAGGACTTCCAGGCCCGGAGGATCCACCTGGGGATCGTAGCGGACGAGTTCGGGGGCACGGATGGCCTGGTCACCCTGGAGGACATTCTCGAGGAGTTGGTGGGGGAGATCGTTGACGAGACCGATCTTCCGGAGGAACCTCTGATCCGAATCTCCAAGAACGAAGTCATCGCCGATGGTGCTTTGGATCTTCGGGAGATCAACTATGCATTCAACGTTTCCCTTCCCCAGTTGGAGCACCGGTCCTTGAACGGCTTCATCATCGAGGAATTGGGTTACGTCCCGGAACGAGGGGAGAGCCTGGAAAGACAGGGTGTCCGGATCGATATCGTGGACGCCACGGAGACCCAGGTACTCCGGGCAAGGGTCCGAAAGATCACTTCTCCGGATCCCGAAGAGGATTTCTGAGCTTGGCGTTGGTCCTCCCCTTCAATGGGAAATTCCCCGAAGTGGCATCCGATGCCTTCCTGGCCCCCACCGCCGTTCTCATCGGCGATGTCAAGGTGGGCGCCCAGGCCTCCATCTGGTTTGGGGCCGTCCTGCGGGGGGATCACCCTGAGTTTGGGATCCGAGTCGGCCAGGGAAGCAACGTTCAGGATAACTGCGTGGTTCACGTGGGAGACTGGCAACCCACCATTATCGGTGCCGAAGTCACCGTAGGACACGGAGCCAAGTTCGAGAGCTGTACCATCGAGGACCGATGCGTGATCGGGATCAACGCGGTGATCCTCCAAATGGCTCGCATTGGCGAGGGATCCCTTGTGGCAGCCAACTGTGTGGTCCTGGAAGGGACCCAGGTTCCTCCAGGAAGCCTGGTGGCCGGAGTCCCGGGAAGAGTTCGGAAATCCTTGGAAGGATCGGCGGCCGAGTTCGTCCGAAGGAGCAGCGACCGCTATGTAAGACTCTCTCGGGCTTACCAGGCCCAGGCACTCCATCCAGGCGAGCCCGAAGGTCCGTAAGCAGGCCCTGGGACAGTGGGGGGAAGCTTCCCGGATTTCGAAACTGCCCAGAGTTCCCTAGTAGGACATCCCCAGGAAATTTGTGGTATACCAACGGATGAAGAGTCCCCCCCATCCGTAGCTGACCGACGCGCCCACGGCCAGGAAGATCCCGAACGGCACCAGTTTTCCCGTCTTCCACGAGATGGGGCCGAAGACCACCGAGCCCAGGAGAGCCCCGAGGAAGAGGGTCAGGAACACCCCTGGGACCCCCAAGAAAGCCCCAACCATCCCCATCATCTTCAGGTCCCCACCCCCCATGGCGTCCTTTTTGAAAAGCCACGTGCCAAACTTGGCAACCAGCCAGAGGATCCCGAATCCCACGCCGGCGCCAAGGAAGGCCTCCAGAAGGGTCAACCCTCCTGGGAAAGGAGCCAAAGCCAAGCCCAGGAGCCCGCCCCCCAGGGAAAACTCATCCGGAATGATGTAAAACCGGGCATCGGTGATCGCGATCCCCAGCAGAACGGTGAGGAACACCGCTCCCCGAGCGCTCTCTACGGAAAGGCCATAGTGCATGAACGACCCGGCCCAGATCAGTCCGGTGGTCAACTCCACGATGGGGTATTGGGGAGAGATGGACGCCCCGCAGAACCGACACTTCCCCCGGAGGATGAGATAGCTGAGGACCGGGATGTTGTCGTACCAACGAATCTGTGTCCCGCACCCCGGGCAATGCGAAGGGGGTTTGACAACCGATTCTTCGGACGGCCACCTGAGCGTGCACACGTTCAGGAAAGACCCGAGCATCAGCCCCAGGATCCCCGCAAGAGCCGCGAGTTGCCATTGGTGTTCGAAGGGAAACCCCATCAGTTCTCCGTCTTCTTTCCTGAGAAAGGGCTGAGCGCGAAAAGAAGTATGGCCCCCGCCATCCCTGCATTCAATGAGTCCACTCCCGGATCCATCGGAATGGCCAGGACCCGGGCAGCCCTCTCCATGAGCTCTTCCCGGACCCCTGCTCCCTCATTCCCTACCGCCAAGGCCCAAGGGGGATCGAGAGCGACGGCCCTCACGTCTTCCCCTAGAGCATCGGCAACCATGAGAGGCATCTTCCTCTCCTCGAGCCATTGAGACACCTCGGCCCAGGGTAACCGGACCACCGGGATATGGGCCAGTGCACCGGCGGAAGCCCTCACCACCTTGGGATTGAACGAATCCACGGTTCCTTCCAGGGCAAATACCCCGCTCAGTCCGAAGGCTTGGGCAGCCCGAATCAGCGTACCGGCGTTCCCCGGATCCTGGACGCCATCCAGGAGGAGGACTCTTGTAGCCGGGTGGGCCGCCAGAACGCCCAGGGCACCATGGGGCTCCCTTACCACCATGAGGACCCCTTGGGACTGTTCCGTATCCGAGAGGGCCTCCAACTCCTCGTCCGACACTTCCTCCAATGGGAAACCGGAAGCCGTCAGGAGGCTCATCAGGCCGTCGCCGCCCGGGGCCCTGCGAAGGCGGGGAGAGACG
>JBDRDQ010000437.1:0-2106 GCA_043820695.1 Gemmatimonadota bacterium
GCGGCGGCGGCGTCCTTCAGGATCTCAATGCTCTCGATCTCGTTGGAGTTCAGGTCCCCCAACGCATCGATGCTCTGGCCACCGAAGCCGCCCAGGCGCGAGTAGTCACCCTGGGTCACGGGGACACCGTCTATCACCCAGAGCGGATCGTTGCCCCCGGAAATGGAGGACGTCCCACGGACCCGAATGGTGGCGGCGCCGCCTGGAGTGCCCGAGTTCTGGTTGATCTGAACGCCAGCCATCCGCCCCTGGAGGAGCTGGTTGATGGAGGTGGCCGGGATCTCCTTGACGGTCTCGGCTCTCAGGGAGGAGACGGCGCCGGTCACGTTGGCTCGCCGCTCCGTGCCGTAGCCTGTGACCACCAGCTCGTCCAGGAGGAGGGGGTCAGGGTCCATGGCGAGGTTCGAGATCGCCGGGGCGGCCCCCACCGTCACCTCCGTCGTCACCTGCCGGTACCCGATGACGCTCGCGCGAAGTGTGTAGGTCCCGTAAGGGACGGACGCAAAGAGGAAACGCCCGCGCTCGTCCGTACCGGTGGTGAGGCCCAAGGCTTGCACTTGGACATGGACACCCCAAATCGGCGTCTGAGTATCTGAGGCCAGAACCTGCCCGGTTATCGCTCCACGCTCTTGGGCGAGGCCCGTCCCGGGAAGGGCCGCGATCGCTGCAAGCACGGCCAGGGAAAACAAGAATCTTCTCATGCGGCACTCTCCTGTCTTTCGAAAGGATCAACAACTACAGAGGGACCCATCCTGGTGGGATACCCCCACGACTATATAGAACGCGCGAAAATCCATTCTCGACGCTCCCGCGCCGGATGGCCCACCGAGCCCGCCCAAAGGGCCCAGTAGAAAAACCTGGCTCAACATTAAACGACGGCTGTCCTCGCTTGGTTGGTGACAAGGGCTTGTCCGTTTTCCTCCGACAGTATTCTGCACCGCAGCAAGGGGCTTCGCCAGGCCTGTGGGTCCGGCCGGAACTCAGAACAAAGGAAGCGCCCACCCATGGCTCCTCAGATTGGCCCGGTTCCGGTTGATGAACTCCCTGATCGTGGTCATGGGGATGGATAGCGATATCCCGTAGAGGATCCGCTGGACCTCCTCCAGATAGATCCTTCCCTCGTAAAGGAGGCGCTGGTCCTGGCTTTCGGCCAGCTCAGGGTCCGGCGCCAGCCGATGCTCCGTCCGTCCGGCTGCCGCGCGGGCGATGCCCACCCACTCCAGGCTCCCGTCGTCACCCCTGACGGCCAGGATGGGTCCCCCACTCGTGCCCTCGTTCCAGAGGCCGTCGATGAGAAACGACGAAGTCGCTTCCCTCCCTGGATCACTCACGATGCCCCGGGTCACGACGGGATAGCCACCGGGATGCCCCAGGACGTAAACGAAGGACCCCCAGGAGAGCCGCTCCGAGTCGCCCACCCGTACCCGGAGGACGGAAAGGGACCGGCTCTCGGCGTCGGTGGAATAGACGGTGCCGATGAGGGCGAGGTCGGCAAGGGGGTCTTCGACCAGCACCTCGAAGGGCCGGAGGGCGCTCCGGTCCACCACCAGGTTGTACTGGTCTTTCTTGATCGAGATGCGGTGGATGGTTCGTCGGCCTGGCGTAGGGCCTCCTTCCTCCGCCAACTCCGCATACTCCACAATCGTGTCGGGGAACTGGATGGCGTGCTGATTGGTGAGAAGGGTGACCCTCAGGCTTGCCTGAGCCACCTGCACCGCGGAAGCCTCCCGGGTGGTTGAGCTGCTGGACGTGTCCACCGCACGGGCCAGGACGTCCGGGCCCAGGTGGTCTCCCTCCAGAGGAGAGGATCCGGGGGAGAACCGATAGTCAGAGTAGAACCCGGTGACCCTGATCCTTCTCACCGCACGGAAGGCTTCCTCCAACGCTCCCGACACGTCCTGGGCAGGAAACGCCGTCTGGTAGTAGGCCTGTGGCAGGCGGTCCACCGTTACGTACCTGGTGCACCCTGTGGTCGCCAGGCTCAAAAGGAGGACTGCAGGCACCAGCGCGGCGGCGGGCGGGCACCTCACTCGTGGAACTCCACTCCGTCACCCCCCTCCAGAAAAGGGTTTCCAGGCTGTCCTGGCCCCTTGGGACATCCGTGCC
>JBDRDQ010000438.1:0-5046 GCA_043820695.1 Gemmatimonadota bacterium
GCCGCTACAGAGTGGATCGTCCGGGGAAGGGACGGCAGCACCGTAATAGCAGGGACCGATTCACCGTCCGGTCCCTTGGCCCTGAATGCCACCATCGCAGGCAATTTCCCACCCTGGTTCATCGAGTTTTATCAGCGCCCGCAGAGCTCTTATCGGCTGCTCATTGCATCCGGCCAGAGCATCTACCTGTACATGTTCCTGGCGATCGCCACGATCCTCGGTTTCGGCCTGGTCCTGACAACCCGTGCCGTCACCCACGAGCTGGAGCTCGCCCGCCTCAAATCCGACTTCGTCTCCACCGTGTCCCACGAGTTCAAAAGCCCTCTCACCTCCATCCGCCAACTGGCAGAAATGCTTCAGACCGGGCGTGTGCCGACCGAAGAGCGTCGCCAGCGCTACTACGACATCCTGGTGGAACAGAGCTCTCGACTTTCTTCACTGGTGACGAACGTGCTGGACCTGGCCCGAATCGAGGAGGGCCGACGGGAGTTCCGATTCGAGCCGGTGGATCTCGGAGCTGTGGTCAGAGAATTGGTAGAAACGACTCAGAACCGGGTCGGTCATGAGGGATTCGAGGTCAGAGCTCACGTCCAAGAACCCTTGCCCCCTGTTCGAGGAGACGCGGAGGCTTTGAGGCAGGCCCTTTCCAACCTCCTGAACAACGCCATTCAGTATTCGGGCGAAGCGAGGCAGATCAACGTCACAGCTTCGGCCGAAGGCGGGGTGGTGACCGTGGCCGTGGAGGACTTCGGTCTCGGGATCCCGGATGAAGAGGTCGGGAAGGTGTTCGACCGATTCTACCGGGGCAGTGACGAACTGACCCGATCGACTCGGGGAAGCGGCCTCGGGCTCACGCTGGTGAAGGAAACGGTCGAGGCACACGACGGCAGCGTGGAGGTGAAGAGCCACGTGGGAAGAGGCAGCACGTTCTGCATCAAGCTTCCCGCCATGACGGAGCCGAACCATGGCTAGAATCCTGATCGTCGAAGACGAAGACAGCATCCTGATGGCCCTGGAAGACGACCTTTCCCTGGAGGGCTACACGGTTACCGGGGAGAGGAACGGGGCCCGAGCCCTGGAGAAGGCAAGGGAAGGAGGCTTCGACCTCATCATCCTCGACCTCATGCTGCCGGGCTTGGATGGCCTCGAGGTCTGCAAGCGGCTCAGGGCGGAAGGAAACTCCACGCCCATCCTCATGCTGACCGCGAAGAGTCAGGAAATAGACAAGGTTCTGGGTCTGGAGCTTGGGGCTGACGATTACGTCACCAAGCCCTTCAGTCCCAGGGAGCTTCAGGCCCGGGTGAAGGCCCTCCTCCGTCGGGGGCGGTCGGAGAACCCACCGGTAGAGCGGGCTTCATTCGGTGACGTGGACATCGACTTCAAGGGCTACTCCGTGACGAAATCCGGCGAACCGGTGGAGCTTACGGTCCGGGAATTCGAGCTGCTGCGCCTCCTGGTGACCCACCCCGATGAGGTTCTCCGCCGGGACACGATCCTGAACGAAGTCTGGGGGGACGAGTGGGACGTTTTCCCTCGGACCATCGATACCCATGTCGTCCACCTTCGGCAGAAGTTGGAGGAGGACCCGGGGGCCCCCCGACATATCGTGAACGTCCGGGGGATAGGTTACAAATTCGTGGCCAATCCTCCTTAACACATTCCCGACACTCCCACCACAGAGCCTTCAATCATCCTGGGAAGGACTCCGGTACCTTTGGTTGCATATGGTTGCATAACCTAGTCGAGGGCCTTCCCAAGGAGTGGGTATCATGAGGTTGCATCGAGTCGTTCCGGCGGTATCTGCCCTGACCTTTCTCCTAGTCTTTTCGGCACCGATCCTCGCACAGGAGACCGCAGAGGATCTCTACCAGTCGGGCCTGTACCAGGAAGAGGTTCAGGGGAACCTGGAGCGGGCCATCGATCTCTTCGGCCGAATCCTCATTCGCTTTCCGGACAGCCGGGCCGTTGGCGCAAGAGCCCAGCTTCACATCGGACTTTGCTACGAGAAACTGGGGCAGCAGGAGGCGCAGCAGGCATTTAGGAGAGTGATTGCCGACTTCCCGGACCATGCCACGGAAGTGGCCGTGGCCCGGGCCCGGTTGGCCGAGATCGAACGATCCCTGGCCGAGTTGAACCGTGAGCCCACCTTCCGGAAGATAGAGATCGCCAGCAAGCCCCAGAATGGGGTTCTTTCGCCGGAGGGGAGCAAGCTCGCCTTCACGTCCGAAGGCAGTGTCTGGGTGGTTCCGCTTGAAGGAAAGGTCGGGCCCGATATCGCCGGGGAGCCGATCCGCCTCACCGAACCGATGGGGGTTTATGGCATTGGGTTGTCGTGGTCTGCAAATGGGGAGTGGATTGCGTTCAATGCGGAACAGGAAGACGAACAGGGGATTTATGTCATTCCTGCTTCGGGCGGTGAGCCCAGGAGGATTCCCGGGAACCACTACCGGGGCGCTTTTATCTACAGCCATCGCCTCAGCCTATCGCCGGATGGAAAGACGCTGGCGTTTGCGCTACATGATCCGGAGGCGGAGACTGAGGCCAGCCCCTACAACCAGGGGTCCTACTCCATCTACACAACCCCCGTGGAAGGCGATCAGCCGGCCCTGTTGACTCCGATCTGGAGCATAGAGCCGGCATTCTCCCCGGATGGGAGATTCATTGCCTACGTCAAGTTCCAGAGCGTCGAGGGCGGGGAGGTTGGCGATTGGCACCAAGAGCTGTGGTTGATTCCGACCACAGGGGGAACACCCGTGCTGGTCGCCGAATCGACCGGGGCTATGATGCCTGTCTGGTCTCCTGATTCCAGGATGATCGCTTTCGCCGAAGGCCAGGAGATATGGGTTGTCCCGATCTCCGAGGACGGAGCGCCGACAACGGCCCTCACGAAGATCCAACTGCCACTTGAGAGCTACGGCCTGGTGGCGGGTTGGACGTCTCATGACGAACTCGGCGTCTTCATGAACGCGCCGACTCATCAGGCGGTGTACACGGTTCCCGCCCAGGGCGGCAAGGCGGTGCAGGTCTCCCCCGAAGGCCCGGCCTTCCACCCCAGATGGACTCCCGACGGAAAGAGCATCGTCTACCGGGGTGGCAATCGGTTTTCCTTTGCAGCGGTGCCATCGGACGGGGGTGAGGTGAGGGACATTCCGATCGTCTCGGACGCCGAGATCACCCCAGGCGTCCCGGGCGGCGGCGTGCATGTCTCACCGGATGGCAAGAAGATCGTATTCATGGGCGGCACCTATAATCCGCTTCGGGTGAACATCTTCACCGTTCCAATTGAGGGGGGCGCCCCTACTCGGGTCACCGAGAGTGTCAGTGTTCCGGAAATGGACACTCAGGACCGCTACCCCTGTTGGTCGCCGGACGGGAACGAAATTGCCTTCATTCGTTACCGGGCGGTGGCGGAGGGGGATTTCCGCATGAACGTCTATACCGTCCCAGCCGGAGGCGGAGAGCCGAAAGCGATCACCACCGATGCCGACAGTGTCGCCTGGGCGGAGGTTGCCTATTCACCGGACGGCCAGATGCTCGCCTATTTCACCTACACCGCGCTCAAGATCAGGCCGATTGAAGGAGGTGAGGCCCGAGTGGTGGCAGAGATTGAGGAGGTCAACTTCCACACAGAGCTGGCTTGGGCACCCGATGGTGAGAGGATCGCCTACACCGGCCCGGGCAGCATCTGGATCGTCCCGGTCGCCGGGGGAGAGCCCCGGGAGGTTCGGACGGGCGTGCTCACGGAGGATGCCCAGAACCTCCACATCGACTGGTCGCCGGACGGTAAGAAGATCGTCTTTTCCGCTTCCACGGGTGGCCAAGCCGAGCTCTGGATGATGAGTGACTTCCTTCCGAGGGAGGGGGTCCGATGAAAACGCTTCGAGGTTTACTGGCGGTATTTGCCCTCGGCGCTCTTGGCCTCCTCCTGACTGCGGCACCCGTCCTCGGCCAGGAAACCGCCGAAGAGCTCTACCAGGCCGGGCTCTACCAGGAAGAAGTCCAAGGGAACCTGGAGCAGGCCATTGAGATCTATGAGCGGATCGTGGAGGATTTCCCCTCCAGTCGATCGGTGGCGGCGAACGCACTCATGCACATCGGGCTTTGCCACGAGAAGCTTGGGAGTCAGGAAGCACAGCGGGCCTACCAGCGTCTGGTCCGCGAGTATGCAGATCAGATTTCCGTGGCGGACCGGGCCCGAGTCAGGCTGGCTTCGCTTCAGGGACTCGCGAGAGTCGAGGCCCCGGTGGAAGCGGCTTCCTCCGGGGGGATCGTGGTGCGACACCTTCTCGGCGGCGACTACGAAGACGGCTTGGATGCCACGGGCGAGCCCTCCCCCGATGGCCGCTACCTGGCGGGTATCGTTTGGGGGGCGACGGCGTCGAATATCGCGGTTCTCGACCTGGTCACGGAGGAGTCCCGCCAGCTTACCGACCATCCGGATTATGAGGAGGGAATGGCGCTGAGCGCGGGATTCTCCCCGGATGGCAACACCATCGCGTACTGGTGGCTCGACGCGGATGAGGAGTCGGCCGAGGTTCGTCTTGCCTTCCGGGATGGCTCGCCGCCTCGGACCCTCTGCGCGGACCCGGGCTATTTCTACGTACCGGGTCCCTGGCGTAAAGACGGACGAAGCCTGGTCGTTTCCAGGAAAGGTCAGGAAGCCTTTCTCGAATGGGGATGGGTGTCGCCAAGTGACGGAGTTTTCCAGGGATTTGCCGCTGTTCCGGACTTGGAACCCGAGAGAGGTGGACTGTCACTTTCACCCGATGACCGGTATCTGGCCTTCGACTTTGGCGTGGCGGATGACTCGGATCGGCGAGACATCTCGATGATTCCCACTGACGGCGGCTCGGAGGTCAGCATCGTCCACCATCCATCCAATGATCGGGCCATCGGGTGGGTACCAGGGACGGACGATTTCCTGTTTGTCAGTGACCGCGGTGGGAAGTCAGATCTCTATGCAGTCGAAGTAGCGGATGGGGAGGTTCGCGGGGATCCGAGGGTCGTCCAGCGGGACGTGGGCCATATGGCTCCCATGGGATTCAC
>JBDRDQ010000439.1:0-4225 GCA_043820695.1 Gemmatimonadota bacterium
TCCAGCGTGGAGGGCGACAATCGCGAGTTCTGCGGGCCCGGCGCCGATCGCAAACCGAAAGAGAACGGATGAACACACCCACAGGCGTGAAGCTTCGGCAATGGTGGGGCTCGCCAGTGGCCCGGGCCATCCTCGCCCTTCTCCTCATGGTGGCCATCGGCTGTCTCTTCAACGCCGAGGGAGCCTTCTTCCGGTGGAGTGTGCATCGGGACATGCTGCGGCAGGTCTCGGTGTTCGGGATCCTGGCCTGTGGGATGACCGTGGTCATCATCACCGCAGGCATCGATCTCTCGGTGAGCAGCCTCCTCGCTCTCTCCGCGGTGCTTTTTGCGTGGCTCCTCCTGCCTCTCGGCTGGTCCGCACTCCTGGCCATTCCGGTGGTCCTGGTGGCGGGCACGGCCCTGGGATCGGTGTCCGGAATCCTGGTGGCCCGTATGCGGATCCAGCCCTTCATCGTCACCCTGGCCATGATGGTGTTCGCCCGGGGGCTGGCCAAAGTGGTGTCCGGGGGAAGGAAGATCACCAATTACGTGACCGACGCCGACGGCTCCTCTCATGTCATTGACCTCCCGGCCGTTTTCGGCTTCATCGACAGCCGGATCTTGGGGGGGAACCTCTCCATCGTCACGGTCGTCTTCCTTTTCTGTGTCCTCCTGACCTGGGTCGTCCTGTCCCGCCTCCGGTTGGGCCGGCATATCTTCGCTGTAGGGGGAAACGAGGAGGCGGCCCGCCTATCAGGGGTTCCGGTGAGGCGAACCCTGATCATGGCCTACGCCCTCTCCGGGCTCTTGTCGGCTGTGGCGGGAATCTGCCAAGCCGCCCAGGAGACCCACGGAGATCCGGAAACGGGGATGGCCTACGAGCTGGACGCCATCGCCATGGTGGTCATCGGGGGCACGAGCTTGGCCGGAGGGAAGGGGAGTGTCATCCTCACCCTCATCGGCGTCCTCACCATCGGGTATCTCCAGAAGATCCTGTCCCTCAATGCGGCGCCCGAAGCCACGCGGCTCATGCTGACAGGCGCGATCATCATCTGTGCGGTACTCTTCCAGCGGGGGAAGCGATAGCCCGACCCTTTCGAGGAGGCGAATGGTGAAGAAGACACTGGTTTCTTGGCCCTTCTCTGTCCTGACCTTGGCATTGGCAACGGCGTGTGCTCCTCCCGGTGGGCACGAAGGAGGAACAGGCGCCTCCGGGTCTGCCGTCACCACGGGGAGTCTCTACCAGGACATGGTCGATCTGGTAGGCCTCGCCGAGTTCCCGGATCCCTTCTACCGAACCGTCCAGTTCTCCTCCTATGATCGGCGGAGCAATCTTCCGGAGGGACCTGGTTGGTTCGCGAACTCCGACGGGTTCGGCGGGGAGCCCATTCCCGGATTCGAAGCGGTCCTGCGGGAGCCCGGCGCGGACTCGATAGGGGAGTACCTCATGGCCGAGGTGGGGGGACCCGGGGCGCTGGTTCGCCTCTGGACCGCCAGCATCGATGGTGAGGTCAGACTCTATCTGGACGGGAGCGAGGAGCCCCTCTTCGACGGGCCCGCCGACGACTTCTTCCGGAGGCCCTTGGAGGCTTTCCCGGAGGCCGCAGACCTCGACCCCGATCTCCTTCGTCGGAGCCTCTACCAACGGGACGGGGTCTACGCACCCATACCCTTCGCACGCGGCCTCAAGCTGATCTGGATCGGCAACCTGGCCCACACTCACTTCTACGAGGTGGAGGTCCGGAAGTACGATGTGGGAACCCGGGTCGAAACCTTTCGCCCCGACGATCTCCGTACGTACCGGGTTGCCATCGATGAGGTTATGGCCGCCCTCGCGAATCCGGACGCGAAGCTGGCGTCCCGGTCGAGCCTGAGCCCGGAACCGGTCGCCCTTAGGCTGGAGCCGGACTCCGGATGGGATGTCCTTCATTTCCAGGGCCCCGGTGCTCTGGAGCGGCTTGAACTGAAGCTGGAAGCCCGGGATCTGTCGAAGGCACTCCGGCAGACGGTCCTCCTGGTCTTCGCCGATGGCCATCCGGTGCCCCAGGTGGAATCGCCCATGGGGGACTTTTTCGGAGCCGCTCCCGGAATCAACCCGTACCAGTCCCTTCCCTTCACGGTGTCGCCCGACGGGACCATGATCTCCAGGTGGGTCATGCCCTTCCGGGAATCCCTCCGACTCCGGGTGGAGAACCGGGGGGACCAGCCCGTGAGCCTCACCGGCTCGGGCCTGCCCATGGACTATGATTGGGACGACGAGCGCTCCATGCATTTCCGGGCCCGTTGGAGGGTGGACCACGACATGGTTCCCGACCCCGCCGCGGTCCAGGATCTCCCCTTCCTCCTGGCCCAGGGGCGGGGGGTCTACGTGGGAACCACATCCATCCTCCTGAATCCCAATCCCGTCCCCACTCCCTATGGGAGCTGGTGGGGAGAGGGAGATGAGAAGGTGTTCGTGGACGGCGAGGCTCGGCCCGCCCTCTTCGGCACGGGCTCGGAGGATTACTACAACTACTCCTGGTCCTCCCCGGACATCTTCACCTATCCGTATTGCGGGCAGCCCCGGAATGACGGGCCTGGGAACCGCGGCTTCGTCACCAACTACCGCTGGCATGTGCTGGACCCTCTCCCATTCCAGGATGAGATCCGGTTCTACATGGAGGCTTATCCCCACGAACGAACCCCCGGCTTCTCCTACGCCCGCATCGGTTACCACTACGGCCGGCCGGGAATGACCGACGACCACCAGCCCCTCATGCCCGGCGACCTGATCGAACCCCGGCTTCCCGAAGGATGGATGCCGGCGTCTCGCATGGGAGCCCGAAACAGCGTCATGTACCAGACCGAGGAGTTGGCCGGGGGCTCCGGGCACCCTCTCGAGGCCGGCGCCCTTTACGCCGGGGGTCGGATTCCGGTGTGGCGTCCGACCGGCGCCGGTGCCCGGTGGAAGCTCACGGTTCCGGTAGAGGAGGAGGGGGAGTACCGGATCCATTTCGTGGCCCGCCTGGACCCGAGCGGCCCGTCGCTTCTGCTGTCGTGGGACGGGGAAGCGGCGACGCTGACAACCGGTGGGAGCACCGTGGACCTCCACCGCCCCCATCGAACCTTGCTCAGGAACTTCACACTGTCACCCCGGCAGCTCTCGGCCGGAGCCCACACCCTCGAGTTCCTGTACGAGGGCGCTGCGGCGGGAGTGGCCCGGCCCGAGGTTGGCCTCGACTTCGTCTGGGTGCAGAAAGTGGGATGAGGAGAGGGGAGGGCCTCTTGGACACCACTTGCCCGAAGCGGGTGCTGAGAGTTTCGCCGCCGGGTCCTGCTCGGTGGCGGACTTCCGCTTTCGGACCCTAAGTTCCCGGTGGATTGGAACTTCCGAAAGCCGGGAGGACCCGACACGGGAGTTGTCTTCTCTCCTCCGTTTCCCTAACTGAGCGGACATGAGCATCCCGGATATCTTGCTGGTAAAGGACGAACGCGTCTCCCCGGGCGCACTGCGAACGCTTGTGGAGCGTTTCTTTATCGATATGGTCAAGTATGTGGTGGACGTGGAGCAGGGCGTTGTCGCGTTGGGTGGAGAGCTGCATTCCGACGCCGAGGCCTTTCTCCTCGAGTCGGGAAGCCGACAGGCGGACCTCTGGGGAGCGAACTACTACCCGGGGCTGGGGCCCGAGGACTGTATCGAATACACCTCGCTGATCAACATCCGGCCCTCACAGGGGAACCGAAGCATGGTAATCGAGGATGGCGTGGTCCGGGCCAAAGTCCAAGCCATCACCTCCCGTCTGATCGGTCAAGGGGAGGCCTTGGCTTGACCCAACATTCCGGCCTGGACGAAGCACGCTGGTCCCAATTCGACCTGGACCAGCAAATCCTCATGATTGGAAACGAGATGAACCGTGGGCTCCGCCTCGCCCGTGCGGGCCGGCCCGAGCCCCTCCGACGGGGGTACGAGCGCATCCTGCGCCTGGTGGACCTCACGGCCCAGGCGGGGATGCGGCCGGCCCTTCGGCGGGAGCTGTTGCGGTGGCGGACCCTGGTGGCGGACCTCTACCTATCTGAAGAGGTCTATCCAGGCCGGCACGAAGCAGCCTTTCGCGGTCTCCTTCAACTACAGCCCATCCCCGCCCGCCAGATCCCTCTGCTCCTGGGCCCTCCCCTTCAGAATATCTGAGGCAGGTCTCGCCGGATCGGTCCTCGGTTGACTACTCCACCTCGAGGACGTCCTGAACCACCGGATTTCCGTACAC
>JBDRDQ010000440.1:0-8961 GCA_043820695.1 Gemmatimonadota bacterium
GGCCCGGGCACGAACGTCCTCGGGGATGACGACTTCGAACCGGAGGTGATCCAGGGACCAGGCCAGCTTGGCGACCGTATTGGCCTTCATGTTTCCGCAGATGGCAGCCTTCGAGAGGGGGATGAAGTTCTTCTCCGGATACTCCTTCTGAAGCTTGTCCACCAGGCCCCGCTCGGTTCCGATGATGAGCTCGTCGTGCTCGGCGGCCATCCTCACCATGCCGGAGGTGGACGTCACCACGTCGGCCCGGTCGAGGAGTTCCTGGCGAGCCTCCGGATGGATGACGACCAGGGCGTTGGGGTGGTCCTCCTTCGCGAACTCCAACTCGTCAAGGACCATGTCGTCGTGGACGTGGCAGTAGCCCTCCCAGGCAATGATGTTGTCCCGTCCGGTCTGATTGATGACCCACTGGGCCAGGTTTCGGTCCGGAACGAAGATGATGGGGCGGTCGGCCGGAATGGTTTTCACGACCTCTACGGCGTTTCCCGAGGTGCAGCAGATGTCGGACTCGGCCTTCACCTCCGCAGAGGAGTTCACGTAGGTCACTACCGCCGCGTCAGGGTGCAGCGCCTTCAGCTTCCTCAGGCCTTCTGCCGTAACAAAATCCGCCATGGGGCACCCTGCCCCGGGGTCCGGCATCAAAACCATCTTCCCGGGGGAGAGGATCTTGGCGGTCTCAGCCATGAAATGGACACCGCAGAAGACGATGATATCGGCGTCGGTGTCGGCGGCTTCCTGGGACAGAGCCAGGGAATCGCCTACAAAGTCACTCACGTCCTGGATATCGAGCTGCTGGTAATTATGACCCAGGATGACGGCGTTCAGCTCCCGTTTCCGCCACCGTATTCGCTCGGCCAGCTCCTCGT
Source organism: Gemmatimonadota bacterium (assembly GCA_043820695.1). Lineage (GTDB taxonomy): Bacteria > Gemmatimonadota > Gemmatimonadetes > Longimicrobiales > Gaopeijiaceae > JABDNZ01. The sequence goes on from JBDRDQ010000440.1 coordinate 867, forward strand.
GACTGAGGGCGGCATACTCCCGAACCGTTTTCAGCGCGGGGGGTGCGGGTCTAATCATGTCTCCTTGGAATCTCGATTGGGAATCTTCCGGCTCTTAGACGGTGAAGGAGCTACCGCAGCCACAACCCCCCGCTGAGTTCGGATTCTTGAAGGTGAATCCTGAACCCATCATGGTCGTGACATAGTCGATCTCCACGCCTTCCAGATATTGGGCGCTGAAGGGATCGACGAACACCTTCACGCCTTCTAGCTCGAGGATCTCGTCATCGGTCTCAGGAGTGTCCTCGATGTTGAGGCCGTATTGGAATCCCGAGCACCCGCCCGGAAGCACGGCCACCCGAAGTCCGGCTCCATCGGCGGCACCCTGCTCCTGAAGGAACTGCTGAACCGTGCTGACGGCCGAAGGGGTCAGATTGATCTGCATTATTCAACGTCCTCCACTGCGTTTGTTCACCTCGACAACGGGAGGTTACCTGTACCCGCGGCTCCCTTTGCCAGTTCCATTGATTTCCCGGTGAATATCAAAGAAGTACCAACCTATTTGGGGGCTCCAAAAGGGTCAAGACACCCCGTGGTTCCTCACGTTTTTCAGATATGCAAGATTGAGGCCGAATAGGGTCAGCCGGATCGGCAGGCTGGTGGAGGCGGGTCAGCTTCGAGCGAGAATCCAGCGAGCCGCCTCCAACACGTCGTCGGTCGCATGGAATGCCGTGGGGAGGGCCCCTTCCTCCTCGGCGCCATAACCGGTGCGGACCAGGACCCCTTCCCCGCCGAGCTCCAGGGCCGGGAGCAGATCCCCCAACCGGTCACCGACGAAGAAGGAACGGGTGGAATCCAGCCCCAGCTCCTCAGCCGCAGCCCGGTACATTCCGGTCGCCGGTTTTCGGCAGGGGCAATCCCCCGAAACCTCAGGGTGGTGGGGACAGTAGTAGGTGGCATCCAAACTTATGCCATGGGATGCCAGCAGCTGGTCCAGCCGTCGAGCCACGGCCTCATAGTCCTCCACTCCGAAGTGGCCCCGGGCGATTCCTGACTGGTTGGTGACCACCACCAGAGCGAAGCCCGCGTCCCGAAGGAGGGTGAGAGCTTCCACCGCCCCTGGAATCAGAACGACCCCTCCCGGGTCGGCCAGGTAGTTCACGTCCTGGATGATGGTGCCGTCCCGGTCGAGGAAGGCTGCGGGCCGAAGGCGGGCCTTTGCCGGCGGGTCACCCCCGGGCGCCAAGGGCCCCCCGGAGAGCTGAGAGGACGAGATGGTCGTCCTCCCGGTCCACGGTCCTCAGATCCAGGACCAACTCGTCGTTCTCCACCCGGGCCACCAGTGGCGGGACTTGGGTGCGCAACCGATGGGCAAGCTCCCGTGGGGACTGCTCCGGACCCTTGACCCTGATGGTCCAGCTGGGAAGCTCGACGCCGGGGAAGGTGCCGCCCCCCACCACACCGCTCCCCTGGGTCACCCTGACCCGGAAGCCGCCGGCTTCCAACCCCCCGGCAAGGGCATGGGCCCGCGTCTCGATCTCGGCAATAGGCATCGCCAGCATCCTCAGAGCCGGGATCTCCCGAAGGGCCTCCTCCGGATCCAGATAATGGCGGAGCGTGGCCTCCAGACCGGCCAGAGTCACCTTGTCCACACGGAAAGCCCTGCACAGGGGGTTCTTCCGCATGGCGCCGATGAGATCTGCCTCCCCCAGAATGATCCCGGCCTGCGGTCCTCCCAACAGCTTGTCCCCGGAGACCGCCACGGCATGAGCCCCACCTCGGAGGCTCTCCGGGACTCTGGGTTCGAAGGGGAGCCCAAGGGCCTCCGGGTCGGCCAGGAGGCCGGATCCCAGGTCGTGGAAGAGGATGAGCCCCAGCTCCCGGGCCAGCTCCCCCAACTCCCGGATGCTGGCCTCTTCCGTGAAGCCGGAGATCCTGAAGTTGGAACGGTGGACCTTGAGAATGGCAGTCACAGGCCCCTGTTCGGCCGCCTCCCGATAGTCCTCGATCCGGGTTCGATTGGTGGTGCCCACCTCACGGAGAACGGCACCGGAACGGGATAGCATGTCCGGAATCCGGAACCCTCCTCCGATCTCCACCAGCTCCCCCCTGGACACCAGGACCTCATGCCCTGCCGCGATGGTGTTCAGCCCCAGGACCACCGCGGCCGCATTGTTGTTCACGACCAGAGCATCGCCCGCCCCGGTGAGCTCACGGAGAAGGTCGACGCAGTGGACATAGCGTGAGCCCCGTTCCCCACCCTCCAGGTCGAACTCCAGGTTGGAATAGCCCCGGCCCGCCGCGGCCATTGCCGCCCGGGCGGCCTTCGAGAGTGGGGCTCGGCCCAGGTTGGTGTGAAGGACTACACCGGTGGCGTTGATGACGCCCCTGAGTGAGGGAAGATCACGAACCAGGAGAAGCTCCTGGACCCGTGCGGCCCAACCGGCCTCATGGGACGGGACAGCCCCTTCCCCTCTCCGGCCGATCTCTTCCCGAACGGTCACGAGGACGTCCCGCACCGCCTCCACCACCCTCCCCCGGGGGTGGTTCGCCAGGAGGGGCTGGAAAGCCGGGGATGCCAGAAGGACGTCGACCCCCGGGAGGTGTCGCCTCGGATCCGTCATGGGTGTCGCCGAAAGTCCGTCATGGGCGTCGCCGCAGCAGCCACCAAGGGGGGGGTGCCCCGACGAGGAGCACCCGGGACGGCCTGCCCCGTGTCAGGCGGCACTCCAGCCGTGTCCGGCGGCACTCCAGCCGTGTCCGGAGGCACTCCAGCCGTATCAGGAACCACTACGCCCGTATCCGGAACCACTCCAGCCGTATCCGGAGGCACTCCAGCCGTGTCCGGAACCACTCCAGCCGTGTCCTGGACCTCGCCGGGTGCCGGTTCCGGCGGCTTCCAGGTGAACGAGGCTTCGCCCCCGCCTCCTCCGAGCTCGTTGATGTTCGCCACGCCCGAAACCGTGACGTGGTAGAGTTGATCCGGGACCAGGGACTCGGCCAGCAGGACATAGAACTCCTGTTGAGGTAGAATGGGTGGTGGCGCCGTCGGGGCCAGTGGGCCAGGCGGGCCAGGTGGGCCCGCCCGAGCAGGTCCCCTGAGCGGTTCCGGCGGAGCCATCCGGGCCCGGATGCCATCTAGCTTTTTTCCAAGCGTGTCGGCACCCACGGTATCCCCGGCAGCCTGCATCCCGCTAAGGACCCGGGCCAAGGAGTCGGCCACGATCTGCAGCGAATCGACCATGGCCGTCCGGCGTTCGAGGGTCGCAATCGAATCAGCCACGGCCCGGAGAGAATCCACCTGCCGCGGCCAGATCAAACGGCTGATCTCGGGTCCTGGACCCTCTTCCGGAACGATCCGTATCTGGACCGGATCCAGGGAGCCCTCAGAGTCCAGAAAATCACTGAAGCCGAGGCGGACGAGCAGGGAATCCATGGCCTCCACCCGTATGAGATCCGCCGGGGTGGTGTCGGGCCGAAGAAGGGAGACTTTTCTCAGGAGAATGGTGTCCGCCAGGGGCGGCTCCGGCCCGAGGAACCCCACGGTATCGCCCTGAAGCTCGGCGAAATCCACCTGGGTGTTCCGGTTCACGTCCTCGTAGAGGGAAAGGTCATAGGAACCCGAAGGAAGGTACCGGAGGGCGAAAACCCCCACCGAATCGGTGGCGGACATGTACACGGGTGGATCCGTCACCCCTCTCTCCCGGGCCTCCACTCTCACACCTTCAACGGCTTTTCTCGTGATCCGGTCCTCGACGATTCCTGCGATGACGTTGGTTTCGTAAGGGGCTCCCGTGGAAAAGACCAATTCAAAGGGCCCCTCCATAGTGTTGTTGAACAGGTCCTTCACAGTGGGCAAAACCCGGACGCGGTAGACCAGGCCGGGTTGAAAACCCCCGATGACCTCGACCTCCAACCCAGCCCGGGTGTGTTTCACCCGGTGCCTTCCGGTGACCGGGGACACGAGGACGGCGTTGTCCAGGGTTCCTTGGGTCGGTCGCTCGCTGATGCGCTCGCTGAAGGTGATCTTCACCGGGTCCCGAGTGCCCTCGAAGACCTCGAAGGTGTCGGGCCAGGTGGAAGCGATCATGGGGGGAATGAAGTCCCGCGGGCCCCCGGGGGGGGAAATGGGTCGGGCGCAGGCGCCGAAAAGGACCGCACCCCCAAGGAGAGCGACTCCGATCCAGGCCAAAGCTACCTGGAGCATCCTCATGATCCCCACCGAACTCGTATGGTCACCGTTCGTCCGTTTCCCGGGCCCCTGGGTAAAAGCCCCTGGGTAAGAAGAGCCCCTGGGCAAGAGCCCCTTGCGTCAGAGCCCCTCGAGGACCTTCAACTTGTCCTGGAGCTTCTCCATCTGCTCCCTGAGGCTCGCCTCTTTCTCTCGTTCCCGCGCCACTACCTCTTCCGGAGCCCGATCCAGGAAATTCTGGTTCTCCAGCTTCCCCTTCACCCCCTTGAGCTGCCCGGAGAACCGCTGGATCTCCGCTGAAAGGCGCTCCCGTTCCTTCTCCAGATCAATGACACCTTCCAGGGGCATGAAAAGCTCCGTCCCATTCTTGAGGACGGCGTGGGCGCCTTTCCCGGCGGCCTCTCCGGCCTCAGCCCCGGCCCCGGCCCTTGCCCCAGCTCCTGCTCCGGCCTCCACCCGCAATGTGCTCACCCGGGCCAATCGCCGAATAGAGGCGTCCTCAGCGGCCAGAGCACCTTCGAACAGAGCCGGCGCCCCACTGACGACCGCCTTCACCTGGGCGCCCTCCGGCACCCCGTATTCCTTCCTCAACCTGCGAATCTGGGTGATGAGCTCCTGGACCGCATCCATCTGAGCCTCGGCTTCGGGGTCATCCCGGGCAGGGTCCGGCGTCGGCCAGGGAGCCGAGATGAGAGACTCGGGCCGCGGCTGCCCTTCGGGCCAGGGAAGCTTCTGCCAAAGCTCCTCCGTCACGAAGGGGATGAGGGGATGGAGGAGCCTGAGGATCCCGTCGAAAGCCGTGATAAGGGTCGTACGGGCGGCCTGCTTGCTGCCCTCCTCGGCGTCGTCCCGAAGCCGGGGCTTCACCAACTCCAGGTACCAGTCCGCCAGCTCTCCCCAGAAGAAGTGGTATGCCTTCTCAGCCACATCGTGTAGCCGGAACTTCTCCAGCTCCTGGGTGAGGCTGTCGGCCGTTCCCGAAAGGCGGGAGAGGATCCACCGGTCCGAAAGCTCCAGCTCCGCCTCCACCTCGGAGAGGGGCTTGATGGGATCGTCTCCCACCGACATGAGAGTGAATCGGCCGGCGTTCCAGACCTTATTGGCGAAGTTCCGCCCGGGGGCGAAGGATGCCTCGAGGTCTTCCGGGTCAAGGTGAATGTCCGTTCCCACCGCCGCGGCCGAAATGACGGTGAAGCGGAGGGCGTCGGCCCCGAACTGGTCCACAACCTCCAGCGGATCGATGCCGTTCCCCAGTGACTTGGACATTTTTCGGCCCTGGGTGTCCCTCACCGTCGCATGGAGATAAACGGTCTTGAAGGGAGCCTCCCCCAGGAACTCGTACCCGGCCATGATCATCCGGGCCACCCAGAAGAAGAGGATCTCCGGGGCGGTGGAGAGGACGTGACCGGGGTAGAAGGCCTTCAGATCGTCCGTGTCTTCGGGCCAGCCGAAGATGGAAAAGGGCCAGAGCCAGGAGGAAAACCAGGTATCCAGGACGTCCGGGTCCTGCTCCAGAGCGGCACCACCGCATGCGGTGCAGGCGTCGGGATCCTCCCGGGCCACGATGGTCTCGCCACATTCCTGGCAGTACCAGACGGGAATCCGGTGTCCCCACCAGAGCTGGCGGGAGATACACCAGTCCCGGATGTTCTCCATCCAGTGCTCATAGACCTTCTTCCACCGCCCGGGTACGAAGGTGACGGTCCCGTCGATGGAGGCCTGGAGGGCGGGTTCGGCCAATGGCTTCATCTTCACGAACCACTGTTCGCTCAGACGCGGCTCCACCACGGTTTCGCACCGATAACACCGGGGAATCGTGTGGGTGTGGGAATCGTCCCCTCCGAAGAGCCCCTCTTCCTTGAAGGCCCTGACCACGGCCTTCCTGGCGTCGAACCGGTCCATCCCCCGGAAGGCCTCCGGGGCGTTCTCCCCCATGGCGGCCTCAGGGGTCATGACATCCAGGAGGGGGACCCCGCTCCTCTGGGCCATCTCGAAGTCGTTGGGGTCGTGGGCCGGGGTAACCTTCACCAACCCCGTTCCGAACCCCCGGTCCACGTAGTCGTCGGCAATGATGGGGATTCTGCGGCCGGTGAGCGGAAGATCCACCTCGGCGCCGATGAGGCCCTTGTACCGCTCATCCGCCGGATTCACCGCCACCGCGGTGTCGCCCAACATTGTCTCCGGGCGGGTGGTGGAGACGGTCAGGTACCAGCGGCCATCCGGGAGTTGGCCAATGGCCTCGACCCCGGCCGCGCGGCCGGCTCCACCACCGCCACCCTGTTCCGCCCCCGCCTCGGCCCCGACCTCGGCCTCGGCCTCAGCCTCGGCCTCAACCGCAGCCGCAGCCCCAGCCACCGCCTGCGCCTCAGCCGCGGCGTCGGCCCATTCCGGCGCCAGCGGATAACGCAGGTGATAGAGACGCCCTTCCACCTCGTCCCCCTCGGCTTCCTCGTTGGAGAGGGCCGTGAGGCACCTGGGACACCAGTTGATGATGTACTCGCCCCGGTAGATCAAGCCCTTCTCATAGAGGCGGACGAAGACCTCCCTGACGGCCTTGCTGAGCCCCGGATCCAGGGTGAAACGAGTCCTGTCCCAGTCACACGTGCAGCCCATCGCCTTGAGCTGGTCCAAGATGGCTCCGCCGGTCTCCTCCACGAACTCCCAGGTCCGCTCCACGAAGGCCTCCCGGCCCAGATCGTCCCGGGTTTTTCCTTCCTTCGCCAGGAGGCGCTCCACCACGTTCTGCGTCGCGATGCCGGTGTGGTCCGTGCCCGGCGCCCAGAGAGAGGCCAGACCCTGCATCCTCCGCCAGCGGATTAGGACATCCTGAATCGTGTTGTTCAGGCCGTGCCCCATGTGGAGGACCGCCGTCACGTTGGGGGGAGGGATCACGATGACGTAGGGTTCCCGGCCCTCCTCCAGGACCTCGGAGGAGTGCACGGTGAACTCACCCTTCTCCATCCATTTGGAATAGAGGCGGGGCTCGATGGCTTTCGGATCCAACCGGGGAGCCAACTCAGTGGCCACAATTTCTCCAGTGTCGGTCAAAACGGCTTAAGGCGTAAGGAAAACGGGTCCGCTCCTCCCGGGGCCTCCCGGAAAGAGCGGAGAAACATAAAGATGACCCGAAGCCCCAGGGGGCGTCAATTTATGGCCACGGGTCGTCAGCTTGGTGGGGAGGGACCTCCCCCACCGGTTCGGGTCGTATCCGGTTTTCGTTGGGCGTTCATCCGTTCCCGGATGGCTTTGTCTCGATCCTTCCAGGAGCGTAGCAGCTCTCCGGTGGCGGCTCCACGTTCGATCTCATCCCATGCCCAAAGCCGATCCTCGGCCCGTTCCCGTTGCTGGGCCGAGGGTCCGAACCCGAAGGGCATCGGTAGCGTCAGGTCTCCCAGATGGATTTTCCCCGGAGACACCCCCCACTTCTTGCCCTCATCGTCGGTATAGGTCCAGTCCGTGGCCCGGGCGGCCAGCGCCGCGGCAATCGCCGCCGAATCGTTCAATAGCTCCAACTCGGCGATGAGCTGGAGCCTCATCAACTCCTCCCGCGTGAGAGCGGTCCTTTCGGGGTCCACCGGGGCCCAGAAGCGGAGGTCCCCCGCCTTCGGCCGGATTCTCTCGGCTGCCGTGGGCCCCGTTGGCCCCTCGGGGAGCTGCTCCAGCCAAGGAGGAGCCATGACACCGGAGGGGAGGCCTTCCGCCGGGATCACGGGAAGCTCCGGCTCCACCTCGGCTTCCGGAGCGGGTGGGTTTTCCAGCTCCTGATTGGCCGGAAGTTCCCGGAGGTTCACCAACTCCGTTCCCTGGGGAATCAGCGGCTGGAGGTAGCCTCCGAACTCCCGGTTGGCTTCTGGAATTCCGGAGAAGAAGCTGGGGTAGAGGGAAATGGCCAGGAGGTGAAGAACGGCGCTGATCCCCAGCGAG